>JBNKYJ010000043.1:0-26312 GCA_050300835.1 Sedimenticolaceae bacterium | reverse complement strand
CTGGTGATGGAGGAGCTGAAAAAGCTGGATCAGGTGGCCTATGTGCGTTTCGCCTCGGTCTACCGCAAGTTCGAGGATGTCAACGCCTTCCGCGAGGAGATCGAACGGCTGGAGCAGCAGCCCAGTCCCGAGGCGCGACGCCGGCAGCTGGATCTGCTCGGTGAACCGGACGAAGAGAAATGAGCAGCGATCTCGATCATCGCTTCATGGCCCGCGCCATCCGTCTGGCGCGTCAGGGGCTCTATACCACCCATCCCAATCCCCGGGTCGGCTGTGTGTTGGTCAGGGAGGGTGAGATCCTGGGCGAAGGCTACCACCGCCGTGCCGGCGAACCCCATGCCGAGCGCAATGCCCTGGCCCGGGCCGGCGAGCGGGCCCGCGGCGCCACCGCGTACGTGACCCTGGAACCCTGCTGTCACCATGGCCGCACCCCGCCCTGCAGCGAGGGTCTGATCGAGGCCGGGGTGAGTCGCGTGGTCGCCGCCATGCGCGACCCCAATCCCAGGGTCGCCGGCCAGGGCTTCGCTCAGCTGCGCGAAGCCGGTATTGCGGTGGAGGAGGGGGTGATGCAGGCTCAGGCGGAAGCCTTGAATCCCGGTTTCGTCAAACGCATGCGTCAGGGCCTGCCCTTTGTCCGCTGCAAGCTGGCCATGAGCCTGGACGGCCGTACCGCCATGGCCAGCGGAGAGAGCCAGTGGATCACCTCCGCCGCGGCACGCGAGGATGTTCACCGGCTGCGTGCCCGCAGCTCGGCCATCGTTACCGGATTCGGCACGGTCAAGGCGGACGATCCCTCGATGAATGTCCGACTGAATCCCGACCAGCTGGGATTGGATGCGGATCTGCACACCCCGCAACCCTTACGGGTAGTGCTCGATCCCCAGCTCGAAACGCCGCCGACGGCGACCATGCTGACACTGCCCGGTCGTGTGCTGATCGTCTGCTCCGACGAGGTCCGGCTCGACGCCGCCCCTCTGGAAGCGGCCGGCGCCCAGGTGGTGACCCGACCTGCCGAAGGCGACCGGCTCGACCTGCGTCAGGTGATGGCCTATCTGGCCTCCCAGGAGATCAACGAGGTGCTGCTGGAGTCGGGGGCCGTACTGGCGGGAGCGATGCTGGCCGAAGGACTGATCGACGAGCTGGTGGTCTATCTGGCGCCCCACCTGATGGGGAGCGGCGCGCGGGGACTCTTCAACCTGCCCGCGATCGAGCTGATGAGCCAGCGCATCCCGCTCAAGATCACCGATCTGCGACAGGTCGGTGAAGATATCCGCATTACCGCCCGACCGCAGGAGTAGCCATGTTTACCGGAATCATTCAGGCGATCGGCCATATCGACACCATCGCTGCGCGGGGTGGCGATGTGCGCATCTCGGTGAATACCGGTGATCTCGATCTGAGCGACGTAGCGCTGGGCGACAGTATCGCCACCAACGGTATCTGTCTCACCGCGGTGGCCTTGAGTGGGCAAGGGTTTACAGCGGATGTCTCGCGGGAGACCCTCTCCCTGACCACGCTCCATCTGTTTAAACCCGGCAGCCGGGTCAATCTGGAGAAGGCGCTGACCTTGAACACCCGTCTCGGCGGTCACCTGGTGAGTGGCCATGTGGATGGCATCGGTCGGGTGGTGGAACGCCGGGGCGATGCCCGCTCGATCCGCTTCGCCATCGAGGCGCCGGCCGGGTTGGCGAAATACATCGCCCACAAAGGCTCGATCTGCATCGACGGTATCAGCCTGACGGTGAACGCCGTGCGTGGCGCGGTGTTCGAGCTCAATATCGTCCCGCACACCCTGCAGGAGACCATCATGGAGGGCTATCAGGTGGACACCCGGGTCAATCTGGAAGTGGACCTGATCGCGCGTTATCTGGAACGGCTGATGCTGGGTGATCGAGCGGCCGAGAGTGAACCGGGCGGGATCACCGAGGCACTGCTGAAATCCCGCGGCTTCATGCGCTGAATCAGCCGACGATGGTGGGGCAGGGCCCCACCCTACAGGTATTTCGGAGGGTGGGTCCCTGCCCCACCGATTACAGCCGAGTGGCGACGAAACGCTATTCAGAGCATGTGGTTGGATCGCTCTGCTCAGTCGTGATGCCACCCTCTGCCGACCCGGATCACCAGCTTGGCCACCGGGTTCTGCCAGGTGTGGACCCGGGCATCCAGGTCACTGGGACCGCCGGTCGGATCATCGTCGCCGATGACCCCGCGATGGATGTGCACCGTCGGGTTGTGATCGGGACCCACCGTGGCCACGCCTCCGGTACCGGCATTGCCGCCCGGATCGGCCGGCACACCCGGAGTATTGGGAGCGCCGCCGCCGGTGATGATCTCGTCGTTGGCCTCGGTGCCCGCATCATAGCCGTTCAGATAGACGGTGTAGGTACCGCGCACACGCGGGATCTTGAGGCTGTCGAGGCCGACGAAACCGTCGTTGGTCGGCAGCAACATGCCTACGATGGAGAGCTGCCGGTTCCTGTTGCCGTGCAGATCGATCATGGCCTCCGCCGTGGCACCCGGCGCCAGCAGTCCACCGGCCGGATTGGCCACATAGTCTCCACCACCGGTGATCACGTCATCGATCAAACCCGAGATATCGCCTCCCTCGGCCATCGCCTGCAGATGGTCGCTGGCGGCGACACCGGGTTCGAAGAGGTCGGTATGACGATCGTGGACGGCGATCAGCAGGGGCGTAAAGTAGGTGGCATGGGTCAGATTGGTGACGCTCAGGCTGATCTCTTGGGCCAGCAGCGAGCCGCTTCCCAGCAGTCCGCCCGACAGCGCCAGGGTCAGTAAAGTCTTTTTCATCGGATTCTCCTCCATTGGGGCCTGGGCCGGATGCCAGGCGTATGGAGAATTCTGTGGTCCGTGCCTCCGATGCGGGTCACGTAAAAGTCACGATTTGTTCACGCTCGCCGGTGCCGCTTGTGAGCTGTCTGGTCATTATTTCGAGCTGCAGGGCGATAACCTCCGGGTTCGACTATTCTGATGCCCTTCGGAGTCGGCTCTGATACAATGGCCCGTTAACTCCGAACAAAATCGAAGACATACATGGCGCTCAACACCACTGAAGAAATCATCGAAGACCTGCGACAGGGCAAGATGGTCGTCATCATGGATGACGAGGACCGGGAGAACGAGGGCGATCTGATCATGGCCGCCGAATGCGTCA
The DNA here is from genome assembly GCA_050300835.1 of Sedimenticolaceae bacterium. Lineage (GTDB taxonomy): Bacteria > Pseudomonadota > Gammaproteobacteria > Chromatiales > Chromatiaceae > Thiodiazotropha. The sequence goes on along the minus strand of JBNKYJ010000043.1, from coordinate 23,140 downwards.
CCCCGGAAGCAATCAACTTCATGGCCCGGTACGGGCGTGGCCTGATCTGCCTGACCCTGACCAAGGAGCACTGCAACCAGTTGCGGTTGCCCCTCATGGTCACCACCGACGACGAGCTCTCGGCCACCAATTTCACCGTCTCGATAGAGGCGGCGCAGGGCGTGACCACCGGTATCTCCGCCGCCGATCGCGCCACCACCATACTGGCGGCGGTGGCGAAAGACGCCCAGCCCCAGGATCTGGTACAGCCGGGACATATCTTTCCCCTGATGGCCCAGCCCGGCGGTGTGCTGGTGCGCGCCGGGCATACCGAGGCAGGCTGCGACCTGGCCCGCCTGGCGGGGTTGTCGCCGGCCTCGGTGATCGTCGAGATTCTGAACGAGGACGGCACCATGGCGCGGCGTGACGATCTGGTAAAGTTCGCCGCCGAGCACAATCTCAAGATGGGCACCATCGCCGACCTGATCCAGTATCGGGTCAGCAACGAAAAGACGGTGGAGCGGGTCAGCGAGTGCCATTTTCCGACCAATTATGGCGATTTCCGCCTCACCGCCTACCAGGACATGGTCGACAACGAGCTGCACCTGGCGCTGGTGATGGGTCACCCTTCGCCGGATCGGCCGGTCCTGGTGCGTGTGCATATGCAGAACAGCCTCTGCGACCTGTTCGAGGCCAAATTCAATGAATGCGGCTGGCCACTGCGCAGCGCCATGCAGCAGATTGCGGAGGCGGGAGAGGGCGTTATCGTAATATTGCGCAATCATGACACGCCGCGCGAGATCGTCCAGCGCATGATGGAGATGCAGACCGTCACCTCCTCCCAGCACCGGTTCGAGAAGAAGGACAACAGCAAGGAGTTGCGCACCTACGGCGTGGGGGCGCAGATCCTCTCCGACCTGGGGGTGCGCAAGATGCGCGTGCTCAGTGCGCCCAAGAGTATCCATGGCCTCTCCGGTTTCGATATGGAGGTCACGGAGTACGTGGCCGGAGCCTGAGCGCGTTCCGCTGCGAAGAGATTTGAAACATTGAAGCAAGATCAGGGTGAGTAAGATGAGCATGAAGACGATCGAAGGCGCAATGACAGTCAGCAAGGCGCGTTTCTGCCTGGTGGTTGCGCGGTTCAACAGTTTTATCGTGGAGAGCCTGGTGGACGGCGCCATCGATACCCTGAAGCGCCACGGCGCCAGCGAGGACGATATCACGCTGGTACGCGTACCCGGCGCCTTCGAAATGCCGGTGGCGTTGGAGAAGCTGGCGGCGAAAGGCGAGTATGACGCCATCATCGCCCTCGGCGCGGTGATTCGTGGCGGCACGCCTCACTTCGACTACGTGGCCGGCGAGTGCGTCAAGGGGATGGCGCAGGTCAGTCTCAAACACGGGGTGCCGGTCGCCTTCGGCGTCCTCACCGTCGATACCATCGAGCAGGCCATCGAGCGGGCCGGCACCAAGGCGGGCAACAAGGGGGCCGAGGCAACCCTCTCCGCCATCGAGATGGTCAATCTGCTGCGCCAGATCGGTTGACGAGTCGCGGTCGATGAGCATAAAGCGCAGTCAGGCGCGCCGCCACGCGGTGCAGGCCATCTACCAGTGGCAGATGGCCGGACAGGACGTGCGGGACATCGCCAACCAGTTTCTCGAGGAGCAGGACCTGGGAAGTTTCGAGGTGCCCTATTTCCAGGAGCTGTTGCAGGGCGTGCCGCAACACCTGAGCGAGCTCGATGCACTGCTCAAACCGGCCCTGGACCGGGCCATCGAGAGTGTCGATCCGGTGGAGCGGGCAGTGCTGCGTCTCGGCGCCTTCGAACTGCGCTTCAAACCCGAAGTGCCCTATCGGGTGGTGATCAACGAGGCGGTGGAGCTGGCCAAGGTGTTCGGCGCCGAGCAGGGGCACAAGTACGTCAACGGGGTGCTGGATCAGGTGGCCAAGAAGGTGCGTGCGGTCGAGATCAAGGCCAAGCAGCGCCGCTGAAGATCGTCTGTTGCGGTTCCTTCAGGCTCGTCCCGGTCAGTGAAAGATGACGTGATGCCGCACCCGGTCGAATGGCTTTCGCCCACAACACCCTTCGAGCACGATCCATGCGAGACAGCCCGGTCCAATCGGAATTCGATCTCATCAGGCGACACTTCGCCGGCATGACGCCGCCGAGAGCCGATGTCTCCCTCGGCATCGGTGACGACGCGGCGCTGGTGACGCTGCCGCCGGGACAGCAGCTGGCGATCAGCGTCGACACCCTGGTCAGCGGGGTCCATTTCCTGCCGTCCGTCTCTCCACAGGCCCTGGGGCACAAGGCACTGGCGGTCAATCTCAGCGATCTGGCGGCGATGGGCGCCGAGCCCGCCTGGGCTACGCTGGCATTGACACTTCCCGCGCCTGACGAGGCATGGCTCGACGGATTCGCCGAGGGGTTTGCAGCCCTGGCCCGGCGATACGGTGTCGCCCTGGTTGGCGGCGATACCACGCGGGGCCCACTGAGTCTGACCGTGCAGGTCCATGGTTTCGTGCCCGATGGTCAGTGCTTGCGTCGCTCCGGCGCCCGGGTCGGCGATGGGATCTATGTCACCGGCTGCCTGGGAGATGCGGCGCTCTGTCTCAGACAGCTGCAGACCGCTACACCGCCTACGGCGATTCCCGATCCGCTTCGTCAGCGCCTCGAACGGCCTCAACCCCGCATCGAGGCGGGTCTGGCGCTACGCCAGCGGGCCAGCAGCGCCATCGATATCTCCGACGGTCTGCTGGCCGATCTGGGACATATCCTGCAGGCCAGCGACGTGGGGGCGTCCCTGTTTCTCGAACGGCTGCCCCTGTCGAGCGCATTCAGCGAGTGGTTCGCCGCCAGCGGCGACTGGTCGCCGGCCCTGACCGGTGGCGACGACTACGAGCTCTGTTTCACCCTTCCCCCGGCTCACGAGCAGGAGATGACCGGATTGGCGGCCGAACTCGAGCTGGGGATTCGCCGCATCGGCACCATCGAAGCGGCACCCGGACTGCGTGTGTTGCAGGCGGACGGTCGCGCCTGGTCGGGCACGGGCAGGGGTTATGACCACTTTGCCGGAGGGTCCACGGATGCCGGATGAGCTGACCAAGGCCAGGCCCGACCTGAAAAATTTCCGCCATTTGCTCGCCTTCGGTTTCGGCAGCGGGCTGGTCCCGAAAGCGCCGGGTACGGCCGGGACGCTGGTGGCGGTACCGCTCTACCTGTTGCTTCAGGGGCTGCCGCTGACAGCCTATCTGGGCGTCGTGCTGGCGGGATTTCTACTCGGTATCTGGGTCTGTGGTACCACCTCCAGTGATCTGGGGGTGCACGATCACAGCGGTATCGTCTGGGACGAGATCATCGGCTACCTGCTGACCATGACCCTGGCGCCCGCGGGGTGGATCTGGGTGGTGATCGGCTTTCTGTTGTTTCGTTTGTTCGATATCCTGAAACCCTGGCCGATTCGCTGGTTCGACCAAAAGGTTCCCGGCGGTTTCGGCATCATGTTCGACGACCTGCTGGCGGGATGCTATGCAGGTGCGGTCATGTGGCTGATTCAAAGGGGAATTTGATGCTAAGGTCGCGTTTGCTCGGTGTTGGACTCATGCTGGCTTGGCTGCCGCTCGCAACGGCCGTTGAGCAGATCACGGTGGAGGCGCTTTTTTCCGGCCAGGCCATGGTGAGGGTCGATGGCAAGCGTCGCTTGTTGAAGCTGAACAAACCCTCACCGGAGGGCTTGATCCTGATCTCGTCTGACAGTCGCGAGGCGGTCATCGAGGTGGACGGCGAGCGGCGCAGTTACGCTCTGGGCAGCCATGTCTCCACCCAATTCAAGGAACCCGAACAGGTGAGCGCCAAGATCTGGCGTGATGAGCATGGGGCCTACACCACGGTCGGCAGCATCAACGGCCGGACCGTCAATTTTCTCGTCGATACCGGAGCCACCGCCGTCGCCCTCTACCGAGCCGACGCCAGACGGTTGGGTCTGGATTACAAAATCGAGGGTGAACCCATGTACGTCAGCACCGCCAACGGCACGGCGCCCGCCTACGAGTTGGATCTCGATCGGGTACAGGTGGGGGATATCGTGCTGCGCAACGTTCGCGGCTACGTGATCGAGAGTGAGGGAGTGGGGCGCATCCTGCTGGGAATGAGTTTCCTTAACCGGGTGAGGATGGAGGATCAGGGCTCGGTGCTGTTACTGCACAGGCAATACTGAGATACCTGCTGAGAGTAAGACGGCGAATCGGTGGCGGTGCGGCAAGCCGCACCCTACATCTCCGGCTTCGTGCGTAGGGTGCGGCTCGCCGCGCCGATAACAGTCGGATGATCTGTCCGGCCGGGGATCAGACCGGATCCTTCTCCTTGTCCCGTTCGATCAGCGCATAGGCCGAGTGGTTGTGGATCGACTCGAAATTCTCCGACTCCACCACATAGGCGCTGATGCGCTTCTCCCTGTTCAGCTCCACGGCGATATCCCGCACCATGTCCTCGACGAACTTGGGATTGTCATAGGCGTGCTCGGTTACGTATTTCTCATCCGGCCGCTTGAGCAGGCCGTAGAGCTGGCAGGAGGCCTGCTTTTCGACCATGTCGATGATCTCCTCGATCCAGATGAAGCCCTTGGTGCGGGCCTGCACGGTGACATGGGAGCGCTGGTTGTGGGCGCCCCGGTCGGAGATCTTCTTGGAACAGGGGCAGAGACTGGTCACCGGCACCACTACCTTGATTTCGATGGTGGGTTTGCCCTCGTGGATCTCACCGATCAGGGTGACCTGGTAGTCGAGCAGGCTCTTCACCCCGGAGACCGGCGCGGTCTTGTTGATGAAGAAGGGGAAATTCATCTCGATGTGACCCGACTCCGCCTCCAGGCGGTCGGTCATCTCCGCCAGCATGTCCTTGAACGAGGCCACGGTGACTTCACTCTCGTGGCTGTTGAGGATCTCCACGAAGCGCGACATGTGCGTGCCCTTGAAGTTGTGGGGCAGGTTTACGTACATGTTGAAATTGGCGATGGTGTGCTGCTCGCCTTCGCTGCGGTCCCGGATACGCATCGGGTGGCGGATGTCTTTGATGCCTACCTTGTTGATGGCGATTTGACGGGTGTCGGCAGTGTTCTGAACATCTGCGATCTGGGCGCCCGTGAGTGGTGTTTTGTCAAGCATGTCCAAATTCCCATCCCGCTAACTGCCGGGATCGTAAACTGTTTGTAAGATTCCAGGGTATCCGCCCCCACACAGGAGGACAACGGACAGAACATCGGGTATTTCAGGCTCTTACCGCTGTTCTGTTCGACCCCGTAGTGGCTGTTTTTCTCCTTCAGGTCCAAGTGCACGCCACTTCTACCCATAAGGGGAGAGCACTCGCCGCAGCGGGGTCAACAGCCTTGGCCCTTCAACACAACAGGTGCGAGCAGATCGGTATTCACAGGCCCCAGAAGGGGGGGAACCGGGATGCCGGAATCTATCGAGTCGAACCAGCAATTATCCCAATCAAGTCTCTGGGGCGCAAGTCAGCGCTGGCGTCCGATGATGTAGTCGGCGATCCAGCGCAGTGGATCCGCCTCCGCGTCGAATCGCTCCAGGCATTGCAGCGATTCCTGTAACAGCTCCTGCGCTTTTTCGCGGGCGCCGTTCAAGCCCAGCAGGGCGGGGTAGGTGGGTTTGTCCTGAGCCCGGTCCTTGCCCTGGGTCTTGCCCAGGATCTCGGTCTCGCCCTCCACGTCGAGGATATCGTCGCGGATCTGAAACGCCAGTCCCACGCACTTCGCGTAACGGTCGAGGGCCTGGATCTTGTCTTCGCCGGCTGTCGGATTGAGCTGGGTGGCAAGGCGTACCGCAGCGCGTATCAGGGCTCCGGTCTTGTGGATATGCAGGATCTCCAGTTCCGCCAGGTTGAGCTCCTTGCCCACCGACTCCAGGTCGATGGCCTGGCCGCCGGCCATGCCCCGGGAGCCGCTGGCACGGGTCAGGATTTCGAGCATCTTGAGCCGGGTCCCGGCGTCGGTCTGTGTATCGTCACCGCAGCAGATCACCTGGAAGGCCAGCGTCTGCAGGGCGTCGCCCACCAGGATGGCGGTCGCTTCGTCGAAGGCCTTGTGGCAGGTGGGCTGATTTCGCCTCAGATCGTCGTCGTCCATCGCCGGCAGGTCGTCGTGCACCAGCGAGTAGGCGTGGATCAGTTCTACCGCGCAGGCGGGCATGTCGAGGCGCTCGGGGGGCACGCCGACCGCCTGGCCTGCGGCATAGACCAGCAGGGGACGGACCCGCTTGCCGCCGCTGAGGGCCGAGTAGCGCATGGCCTGATGGAGTCGCGCCGGCAGCGTGTTTTCCGGTGGTAAAGCGCGCTGCAATGCCGCTTCGACCCGCTCCTGGCAGGTCGCCATGTAAGCCTTCAACGCGTCATTCATGGTCATCCTCGAATGGGGCCAGATCGGACTCGTCCGTCTCGCCGCTGAGTATCTTGACCTTCTGTTCGGCCTCGTCGAGGGCCTGTTGGCAGACACGGGTCAGCGCCACGCCACGTTCGAACGCCTGCAGCGACTCCTCCAGCGGCAGATCGCCACGTTCCAGGGTCTCCACCAGGGTTTCCAGTTCCTTCATGGCCGTTTCAATGGCCGCTGGTTGTCTTTTTTTCGGCACGTTCCGGGGCTTCTGTCTGAATGGGCCTGTAAACCTAACCCAGCCTGCTCGGCAGGGTCAATGAGAAGCCGCCGGTAAGGCGGGTGAAGCCGCTCCAAAGCGAAATCACAGGGCTGGCATCGGGCGACAGGAGCACTCGCTAGCGCATCGGCTGAGGTGTAGAATCGCCGCTTTGTTGAAGCCTATGTCAAGGGTATCTCTGAACACGTCATGGGCCGATATCTGGGCGCCCCGCGTTTTGAAACGGCGTATTTCGATCGCCAATCTGTTCGGCCCAGACTGATTCAGAGGTTCCTTAGGAGTTGTGAGCAACGCATGAGTGGCAGTTACGACGCCTCGGATATCGAGGTTCTCAGCGGTCTCGACCCGGTCCGCAAGCGACCGGGGATGTACACCGATACCAGCCGTCCCAACCACCTGGCCCAGGAGGTGATCGACAACAGCGTCGACGAGGCGATCGCCGGTTTCGCCAAATCGATCGATGTGACCCTGTACAAGGACGGATCCCTGGAAGTGGCGGACGACGGCCGCGGCATGCCGGTGGATATCCATCCCCAGCAGGGCATTCCCGGCGTCGAGGTGATCCTGACCAAGCTGCACGCGGGCGGCAAGTTCTCCAACAAGAACTACCAGTTTTCAGGCGGCCTGCACGGTGTCGGTGTCTCCGTGGTCAACGCCCTCTCGAAGCACCTGGAGGTGTGGGTCAAGCGTGGCGGGCAGGAGTACAACATCGCCTTTGCCGGTGGCCACAAGGTGTCCGAACTGGAGGCGGTGGGCAAGGTCGGTCGCAACAACACCGGCACCCGGGTCAAGTTCTGGCCCGACGCCTCTTATTTCGACAACGCGCGCTTCTCCCTGCGCCAGCTGCGCCATGTGTTGCGGGCCAAGGCGGTGCTCTGTCCCGGGCTCAAGGTGAGCCTGTTCGACGAGAAGAGCGGCGAGCGTGAGAGCTGGTACTACGAGGACGGCCTGCGCGACTACCTGCTGGATGCCCTGCAGGGCAGCGAGCTGGTGCCGGCGGAGGCCTTTGTCGGCGAGATGTCGGGAAACAACGAGACCGCCGCCTGGGCCCTGGCCTGGCTGCCCGAGGGCGGCGAGCCGGTGGCCGAGAGCTATGTCAACCTGATTCCCACCTCCCAGGGCGGCACCCATGTCAATGGCCTGCGTTCGGGCCTGACCGACGCGGTGCGCGAATTCTGTGAGTTCCGTAACCTACTGCCGCGCGGGGTCAAACTGACGCCGGAGGATGTCTGGGGCCGGGTTACCTATGTGCTCTCCGTAAAGCTGCTCGATCCCCAGTTTTCCGGCCAGACCAAAGAGCGCCTATCCTCAAGAGAGTGCGCCGCCTTCGTTTCCGGTGTGGTCAAGGACTCTTTCAGCCTCTGGCTCAACCAGCATACCGATGCCGGGGAGCGCATCGCCGAACTGGCCATCAGCTCGGCCCAGAGCCGTATGCGGGCGGGCCGCAAGGTGGCGCGCAAGAAGGTCACGCAAGGGCCGGCGCTGCCGGGCAAGCTGGCCGACTGCAGTTCGGTCGATCCGATGCGCAGCGAACTCTTCCTGGTGGAGGGAGATTCGGCGGGTGGTTCGGCCAAGCAGGCGCGGGACCGGGAATTCCAGGCGATCATGCCCCTGCGTGGCAAGATTCTGAATACCTGGGAAGTGGATCCGAGCGAGGTGCTGGCCTCCCAGGAGGTGCATGATATCTCGGTGGCGATCGGCGTGGAGCCGGGCAGTGACGATCTCTCCAACCTGCGCTTCGGCAAGGTCTGCATCCTGGCCGACGCGGATTCGGACGGCATGCACATCGCCACCCTGTTGTGCGCCCTGTTCCTGCGCCATTTCAGGAAACTGGTGCAGCAGGGGCATGTCTATGTGGCGATGCCGCCGCTCTACCGGATCGATGTGGGCAAGCAGGTCTTCTACGCCCTGGACGACTCCGAGAAGCAGGGGGTGCTGGACCGGATCGAGGCCGAGAAACTGCGCGGCAAGGTCAATGTCCAACGCTTTAAGGGGCTGGGTGAGATGAACCCGATCCAGTTGCGCGAGACCACCATACACCCCGATACACGGCGGTTGATTCAACTTACCGTTCAAGCGGACGATGATACAAACAGGCTCATGGATATGATGCTGGCCAAAAAGCGCGCGTCAGACCGCAAGAAATGGCTGGAACAGAAAGGAGATCTGGCGGATGTTTGATACCGAAGACAGGATGGAGCAATGTCATACAATGAAGTTGTCAGAACACATTTTCGAATTCATCTTCTAGTACTTTTACCGTTGCTGCTGGCCTGCGCTGTCAGCGCTTTGTCGGCGGCCGAAGCGGAGGTCGACGCAACGGGGCCACAGCCACTGAATGCAGAGGAGGTGCAGGCCCTACAGTCCACCCTCTCCGAGCTGCAGTCGTTGGCACCCAAATTACGGGTGCTGCTGCGAACGCTGAGACAACAGGTCGGTTTCGATCCACGCGAGATTCACAGCATCGAACGTGACATGAGTCAGTCGGAAAAGGACCTGGAGCGTATGATAGCGATGCACCGGCGGGAGGCTTTCAACCAAATGCGGGCCCATTTCATGGCGGATGATCTGCGCCGAAAGTCAGCGGGTCTGAAAGATTCGCTCGCGTACGTCAAGCGCCGTATCCAGGAGCTTGACGATGCATCCGGCAACAGGCAACGGGATGCGGAGCTGAAAAAGAACGACGATGCCCTGGTGGAGCAGTTGGGTCTTTATCACAACCTGGTCAGCGCGGCCGTGATGTTGTTGAAGGACAAGGCGATCTAGCTGTCCTTTAGTCCGTCGACAGAGCCGGTGCAGAAGGGGGATGTCGTGGGCCAAGGATGTGGCGATGTTCGGATCGGATATCATGAGTTGATAGCGGTCTTGTCATATATCAATGCCTGGGCCGAGGACGGCAGGCATGATCGGACTTTCACTAACTCATCGATTACGTTTGTGTGATGAAAAAGTCGCTTCTGATCGCTGTCATCGCCCTCTTGATGGGCTTGCTCACCTGGTTACTGTTCGGTTGGCAGCCACTACCGCAATCGGCGGATGGGACGCGGCTGGCGGAAATGCCCGCGGGGGGCGACTTCACCCTGCAGAGCCCGCAGGGGCCGGCGGCTCTGAGTGACTTTCGGGGCAAGGTGGTGATGCTCTATTTCGGCTACACCTGGTGTCCCGATATCTGTCCCACCAATCTCTCTCTGTTCAGCCGGGTCCTGAGCGAGCTGGCGCCGGAGGAGTTGGCCCGGGTTCAGCCCATCTTCATCAGCGTCGATCCCCGCCGGGATACCCTGCCGCGCCTGAAGGAGTACACCGAGTACTTTCACGAGCGTCTGCTCGGTGTCACCGGCAGCGACGCCGAGGTGGCGCGGGTGGCGGCGCGCTACGGCGTGGCCTACCGGGCGGTCAATCCGGAGACGGAGACCAACTACGCGGTCGACCACTCCGCCGATACCTACCTGATCGACCCGCAGGGGCATCTGGTGCAGCGGCTGCCGCACGGCAGTTCCGCGGAAACCTTGTTACAGGCGATCCGCAACCTGCTGTCAGGAGAAGCGCAGCAGAAAGCCGGCTGATTCGAGATAGGCCGCCTCCTGCACCAGCTCGAGCTGGGTCAGGGGGTGGTCCTCCAGCCAGTGCTCCGGGAAGACCAGCGACAGGCGGTTCTCCTCCACCTCGAGACGGGCCAGCGGTTTCACCACCGGCGAGCGGGCGCGATGCAGCAACACCGAGAGCCGCAACAGTATGCAGAGCTGTTTGCTGCAGTGGACCACGTCGCTCGGCAGGGCCTCGAACACACTGACGGGGAACTTGCGCCTGTGCCCGCGGATCAATGCCGCCAGCACCTGCTGCTCCTGGCGCGAGAAGCCGGACAGGTCCGAGTTCTCCACCAGATAACCGCCGTGCTTCTGGAATCCGCTGTGCGAGACGGTGAGCCCGATCTCGTGTAACCGCGCCGCCCAGCGCAGCATTTCCGGGTAGCGCTCGTCCTGCAACTGCCAGGGTCGGACCACCTGCTCGAACAGGGCCAGGGCGCTGGCTTCGACACGCTCGGCCTGGGCCTCGTCAATGGCGTAGCGGGTGATCAGAGAGTTGACGGTGCGTTCCCGGGCGTCCTCGTGGTGGCTGCGGCCGATCATGTCGTAGATCAGGCCCTCGCGCAGGGCTTCGTCTGAGACCTGCATCTGCTTGATGCCGATGTGCCGGAAGACGGCCAGCAGTACCGCCACGCCGCCGGCGAAGACAGGCTTGCGCTCTTCCGAGAGTCCCTTCAACGTCAGCTGATCGATGTTGCCGGCCTGTGCCAGATGCTCTGCCAGGGTTTCCAGCGACTCCCGGGTGATGCCCGATTCGCTCCAGCCCTGTTCCTGGACCACGTTGCGGATCGCCTTGATGGTGCCAGAACTGCCGATGGCCTCGACCCAGCCGCCGCCGCTGAAGAGATTGCGCACCGGGCGGATCTGCACCGCGCAGGCCAGGACCGCCGCGCGCATCGACTGTGCGTTGATGTTGCCGTCGGCGAAGAATCTCCGCGTGATACTGACGCACCCCATGAACAGGCTCTCACGCTGATGCGGGGTGAATCCCTGGCCGATGATCAGCTCGGTGCTACCACCGCCAATATCCACCACCAGGCGCAGGTCGTCACCGGCCGCCAGGCCGTGAGCCACGCCCAGGTAGACCAGTCGGGCCTCTTCACGCCCGGCGATGATCTCGATCGGATGGTTGAGCGCCACTTCGGCCTGACGAATGAAGTCGTCCGCCGGATGGATCTGGCGCATGGTGTTGGTGCCGACGGCGCGAATGTTTTCCCGCGGCAGGGGACGCAGGCGCTGGGAGAAGCGTTGGAGACAGGCGATAGCCCGCTCCGCCACCTCCGGATCGAGTCGCTTGTCCTCTCTCAGGCCTTCACCCAGGCGGACGCTTTCCCGTAGACGGTCGATGACCTGCAGATGGCCGTTGTTCGCCTTGACCACGATCAGGTGGAAACTGTTGGAGCCCAGGTCGATGGCGGCGATTGCCTCTTCGAGATCGGCTTCGGGGAGGGCTTCGCTGGTATTCTCTTGTTGCATCGTGCTCGTGAAGTCTGGCGCAAGCGGGCGATGCCCTGCTTGAAAAGAGCGCATGGTATCAGGATTGAGAAGGCGGGAATATCACAAGGTTTTCTGCGTTGTGGGGAGTCCGGCTATCGGTGAAAATGAGCGGATTGAGCTGGCGAACTGACCTGACAGGTTGCCGGGTCGATTCACCGGAGCAGGGTGTCCATCATGAATTTTTGCAGTGAGTGCGGCAATGCAGTCGAGGTCAGCATCCCCGAGGGCGACAACCGTCCCCGGCATGTCTGCCCCTCCTGCGGCACCATCCACTATCAGAATCCCAAGGTCGTGGTCGGCTGTATTCCGGTATGGCAGGACCGGGTGCTGCTCTGCCGCCGTGCCATCGAACCCCGCTACGGACTCTGGACCGTGCCGGCGGGCTTCATGGAGAACGGCGAGACCAGCCAGCAGGGGGCGGCCCGCGAGACCCTGGAGGAGGCCTGCGCCCGGGTGGATGTGGAGGGACTCTATACACTGTTCAATCTGCCCCATATCAACCAGGTCTATCTGCTCTATCGCAGCCGGCTGCTCGATCTCGACTTCGCCGCCGGCGAGGAGTCACTGGAGGTGGCCCTGTTCCGCGAGCAGGAGATCCCCTGGGACGAGATCGCCTTTCCCGTGATACATGAGTCGCTGAAGCTCTTCTTTGCCGATCGGAACCGGGGGGCGTTCCCCTTGCGTGGCGGCACCATCGAGCGCCTGCCGGGGGAGGGGCGGCGTTTTCGCATCCAACTGGACAGCCAGATTGAGTAATGCAGCTGTCGGTTGTTGACGAAAAGGGCTCGTGACGAAAAGGGGTCGGAGTCCAAAGACACTTGCTTAAGCGAAACAGAACAGGGTTAGTCAAAGTAATTCGGTGCGGCAAGCCGCACCCTACGGCTTGATCATGTGTAGGGTGCGGCTTGCCGCACCGTATCACGGGCAGAGAATGTACAAAACTTGCACCATTCACTTAAGTAACTGCCATTCGGGGCGGAGTCGAGTGAGTCGATCCCGAGCCTTCATAACGATTCCCGGCCAATCCTTCGGCACTCCGGATTGATCACTTCGGAAAATCATCTGGGATGAAGTTCAGCCGCTACATCGGTATCGACTATTCCGGAGCCGCCACGCCGGAGAGCCGGCTCAAGACCCTGCAGGTCTATCGGGCCGGGCGCTCGCAGGCGCCGCAAAAGGTGCTTCCTCCTCAGGGTTCCCGGCAGTGGTCACGCCGGGATATTGCCGCCTATTGCGAGCATCTGCTGTTGTCCGACGCTCCGGTCATCATCGGCATCGACCACGGTTTCTCCTTTCCCTCAGGCTATATGCAGCGTTATGGGCTGGCCGACTGGGACGCCTTTCTGCAGGACTTCGTTCACCATTGGCCGACCGCCGAGCCGGGTGTCAGCGTGGAATCGGTGCGCAGCGGCAACCGGCGCACGGGTGATGCCTCGGAGCTGCGTCTCTGCGAGCAGTGGACGGCTACGGCAAAGAGTGTCTTTCTGTTCGACGTGCAGGGGGCGGTGGCCAAATCGACCCATGCCGGACTGCCCTGGATCCACGCCTTGCGACAGATGGACGCTTTACGATCGCGGGTCCATTTCTGGCCTTTCGACGGCTTCCGGGTGGCGGCGGGCAAGTCGGTGGTCGCCGAAGCCTATCCGGCGCTCTACAAGCGCCGTTATGCCAAGGCCGGACGGAACCCGGACGAGCAGGACGCCTGGTCGGTGGCGGCCTGGTTGCGGGAGGCCGATCGGCGTGGTGCGCTCGAGGCCTATTTCAATCCGCCACTGACCCCGACCGAGCGTAAGCGGGCGGCACTTGAAGGCTGGATTCTCGGGGTCTGGTAGCGATCCGGGCCAGCCACGCGTTCAGGCTCACTCCAGGCCGCTGTTGCCGAAGCTGGGCACCAGCCGCACGTTGTTGGCCACCAGACCGTCGTCCTTGTCGCTCTCCTGGACATAGAACTCCAGGATCGAGTCCCGGTTCATCAACACCTCATCGGTGACCTCGTCGGCCAGCTCGTTGACGTGACAGAAGACGCTCTCGTAGGGTGAATCGGGATGACGGGGATCGGTGATCCAGAGATTGGGATCGATCTGTTTGAGAAAGCGCAGGAAGCCGTAACCCTTCTCCGGAAACCACTTGGCGCAGACGCCGCGCACGCAGGAGCCCGGCTGGCCCCAGTCGTTGCGGGGTTCGTAACTCACCGGCAGCAGATCGGGAATCAGAAATCCCGAATAGTAGTCGTCCACCTGCCGCCGCAGCTCCTGGGAGACGTTGCGAAATCCGAGCAGTTCGACCCGGCAGCCCCGATCCTGCAGGGCGGTCACCACCTGCAGAAAGTCACCGTCGCCGGTGACCAGCAGCAACAGGTCGAGTTTCTCGGACTGCAGCATGGCATCGACGGCCATGTCCAGGTCGGCGTTGGCCTTGGTGGTGACGTTGCCGTCCTCGTCGGTGTAGCGGCGCACATTCTTGACGATCACTTTCCAGCCGAAATCACGCACCATCTGTTGATAGGTGCGGGCGCGGCGACCGTACTCCGGATCCTCCTTGGCCCGATCCTGGTCGTAAGCGATATAGGTGTTGAGTCGCAGCAGGCTGCCGCCGTAGCGGGCGGCGAAGAACCTCAAGACATCGTAACGAAGTTGATAGCCGCCGTTGTAGCGGACATTTTCGGCGTCAACGAATACGCCAACCTTGATGCTGTTGTGCACTATGCTGATCCTGGGATTGCGGTCGGTTTGTAAAGAGTCCGCGTTCTAATCGACGCGGTTGTCCATCATGGGATGACCCGCAGGCATGCCCGAAAAATGGCTGTCCTTGATCGGAAGTGCGGGCAGTATAGCTCGATTCACCGGTCACTTCTAAATGCTTTCCTACCATTTCGTCACAGATTGCGGGTTTATTCGCAGCCCCCAACCCGCCCCAGACGTGAAGCTGTCATTGGATTTCACCCCGCCGGCTCTGGCAGAGTATGCTGACAAGAACTCGAATCACGAGCGAAGTGCCCCATGGCCACCGACCTGCCCAACATCAGCCGGCTCACCCACGGTGAGCTGTTTCTCCAGCCCGACCGGCTGGAGCCCTGTGTGCTGGTGATTTTTGGCGCCGCGGGTGATCTGACCCGCCGCAAGCTGCTGCCGGCCCTCTACAACCTGAGCCGGGAAGGGGCGCTCGACGAACGCTTCGCGGTCATCGGCTACAGCCGCGCGGAACAGGCTGAAGCGGGCTTTCGCGGAGTATTGCGCGATGCCGTGGCCAGGTACTCGCGCACCCAGCCGGTGGATGAAGCGGTGTGGCAGGATTTCAGTCAGCGCATTGCCTATGTACGGGGTAATTTCGAGGATCCGGAGGGCTATGTGGCGCTGCGCGAGCGGCTGGAGCAGCTGGAGTCGGTAATCGGCAGCGAGGGCAACCGTCTCTTCTACTTCGCCACCCCGCCGTCGGCCGCCCCGATCATCCTCCACCGCCTGCAGGAGACCGGGTTGCTGGGCGAGAGCGGCGCCGGATCGCCCTGGACCCGGGTGATCATGGAGAAGCCCTATGGCCGCGACCTGGAATCGGCCAGCGATCTCAACCGTATCGTCGGCGAAGTCCTGCGGGAGGATCAGGTCTACCGCATCGACCACTATCTGGGTAAGGAGACGGTGCAGAACATCCTGGTGGCCCGGCTCGGCAACACCATCTTCGAGCCGCTGTGGAACCGCAAGTATATCGACCACATCCAGATCACCGCCGCCGAGTCGATCGGGGTCGAGGGACGCGGGCGCTTCTACGACCAGACCGGCGTGTTGCGCGACATGGTGCAGAGCCACCTGCTGCAGGTGCTCTCCCTGTGCGCCATGGAGCCGCCGGTCTCCTTCGCCGCCGACGATATCCGCGACAAGCGTGTCGAGGTGTTGCGTTCCCTGCGCGCCTTCAGCTCCAGCGACGTTTTCAGTCATGTGATCTTCGGCCAGTACCGGGGCTATCGCGACGAGGAGAACGTGGATCCCCGCTCGCGCACGCCCACCTATGCGGCCATGAAGTGCTACATCGACAATTGGCGCTGGCAGGGTGTCCCCTTTTTCCTGCGGGTCGGCAAGCAGCTGTCGAAACGACTGACCGAAATCTCGGTGGTGTTCCGGCCCGTGCCGCTCTGTCTCTTCGGGCGCGACGACGTGTGTCAGAGTCTGGAACCCAACGTGCTCACCATCCGCATCCAGCCGGACGAGGGCATGGCGCTGAAGATCGCCAGCAAGAAGCCGGGCGGGGAGATGGATGTGGGCAGCGTGGAGATGGACTTCAGCTATTCGGAGACCTACAACCACCCGATCAAGGATGCCTACGAGCGGCTGTTGCTGGATGCGGTGAAGGGGGATGCGACCCTGTTTGCGCGCCGTGACGAGGTGGAGTTCGCCTGGCGTTTCGTCACTCCCATCCTGCAGGCCTGGGAGAGCGCGCAGAAACGGCAGCCGGTGTTCTACGCCGAAGGCAGCGAGGGGCCGGTCGAGGCGGAAGGTTTGATGGATCGCTACAGCCGACAGTGGCGGGAGATTGATTCATGACGGGAACGAGACAGATCGTGGAGTCCGAGCAGTTCGCAGGCGCTGCCGCCGACTGGATTCGGCAGAAGATCGACGAGGTGCTGACGAACGCGGACCGCTGCCACCTGATGCTGGCCGGCGGCGGTACCCCCCTGCCGGTCTACGAACAGCTGGCGAAGCAGGCCGATCTGCCCTGGCAGCGCATCGTGATCTACTTCGGCGACGAACGCTGCGTGCCGCCACTGACACCGGAGAACAATGCCTTCACGGTGATCGCCAAACTCTTCCCCCAGGGGATGCCGGAGGGGGTCACGGTGCATCGCATGTGTGGCGAGGAGCCACCGGATCAGGCGGCGCAGGCTTACGAATCCCTGTTGCCCCCCCGCATCGACATCCTGCTGCTGGGTATGGGTGAAGACGGCCATACCGCCTCCATCTTCCCCGGTTCGGTGGCGCTGGACGAGGAGCGCAGACGGGTGATGCCGGTGATCGGCAACAAGCCGCCCATGCAGCGGCTCACCATCACCCCGTCAGTGATCCGAGAGGCCCGCCATCTGCTGGTATTGGTCGAGGGCGAGGAGAAGGCCGACGCCGTGCGCTGGGCCCTGATGGACGGCACGGTTCCGGCCGCCCTGGCCGCCGAGGGTGACTGGTTGCTCGATCGGCAGGCCGCCCGCTCCCTGCTGCTGCGGAACAACAAAGAAGGAGCTTCGGTATGAGTTCGTCGGCAATCTACCCCATCGGCCTGGTCGGCCTCGGCGTCATGGGGCGCAATCTGGCCCTGAACATGGAGGAGAAGGGATTCCCGGTGGCGGTCTGGAATCGCGACGGGGCGAGGATCGAGGCCTTTCTCGCCGAACACACGGGCAAGTCCTTCGGCGGCAACAGCGAACTGGACGCCTTCGTCAAGCTGCTGGTCAGGCCCCGCCGCATCCTGTTGATGATCAAGGCGGGCGACCCGGTCGATCAGATGATCGACCGGCTGTTGCCCCTGCTGGAGCCCGGCGACATCGTCATGGATGGCGGCAACTCCTGGTTCGAGGACACCCAAAGGCGGGAGCAGCGCCTGCGCGAGCAGGGACTCCACTTCGTCGGTGTCGGTATCTCGGGCGGTGAGGAGGGGGCCCGTCACGGTCCCTCCATGATGCCCGGTGGCTCCGACACGGCCTACGGCGAGGTGCGCGCCATCTTCGAGGCGATCACGGCGCAGACCGAGGCGGGGCCCTGTGTCACCCATGTGGGTCCCGACGGCGCCGGCCATTTCGTGAAGATGGTCCACAACGGCATCGAATATGCCGACATGCAGCTGCTGGCGGAGGTCTACGATCTGATGCGTCGCGGTCTCGGTCTCGCCGAACCCGGCATGGCGGAGATCTTCGCCCAGTGGAACCAGGGACCGATAGAGTCGTTCCTGGTCGAGCTGACGGCCCAGGTGCTGAGAAAGATCGACGGGGAGACCGGCAAACCGCTGGTGAGTCTGATCATGGACCGGGCGGGCCAGAAGGGCACCGGTCGCTGGACCGTGCAGGCGGCCCTGGAGCAGGGGGTTGCGGTGCCGGGCATCGCCGCCGCCGTGGACGCCCGCGTGCTCTCCGCCGCCAAGTCGCAACGGGAGGCGGCCGAGGCCGAGCTGCAAGGCCCCACCTTGGAGGCCGTGGCGGATCCCCAGTCGCTGCTGGCCGATCTTCACGGCGCCCTCTACGCCTCGCGCATCACTGCCTATGCCCAGGGGCTCGAGCTGATCCACACCGCCTCGGAGCGCTACGGCTGGTCGGTGGACCTGGCGGAGACGGCGCGCATCTGGAAGGGGGGGTGCATCATCCGAGCACGCCTGCTGGACCCGATCCGGGCGGCCTTCTCCCAGTCGCCGGCACCGGCCAACCTGATGCTCGACCGGGAATTGGGAGGGCAGCTGCAGGCGCTGCAGGGTGCCTGGCGCCGGGTCCTTGGTTATGCCATGACCGCGGGCATTCCGACACCGGTGATGAGCGCCTGCCTCAACTATTTCGACAGCTACCGCACCGGCCGCCTGCCGCAGAACCTGATTCAGGCCCAGCGCGACGCCTTCGGCGCTCACACCTATGAGCGGATCGACCATCCGGAGTGGGGCTTCGTGCACAGCGACTGGTGAGTGCGGATCGGCTGGGGCCGAGGCACCAGTTCGTGGTTTGGTGGAGCCAGTGAACGGTTCGGTGCGGCAAGCCGCACCCTATCGGCGATCGAAGTGTAGGGTGCGGCTTGCTGCACCGTAATCGCCCCCTGATCAGGTGAAGGATTCTGCTGTTCGGCAGTCGATATGGTTTCTTTGCAGCTTGAGCTAACTCAAATAGTCATTTGAGACGCAACGAACCGTCGGCCTGGTATTGGACGATATTGAAGGCGACCTGTGGTTGCTGTCCTACATCGCCCGGCTGTTTGTGCAGCAGCCTGTCGCCGACGCTGAGATGGTATGAAGGTGACGTCTCGTCAATGAAGATCAGCCAGCCCTGACGCCAATCGCCGTCCTGCTGGCAGCTGCGGCCATCCCGGCTGGGGCAGACGGTCACCACCGCGCCCAGGCGCACGGCTTCCTGCCTGGCGTATTCCAGTTGTGAGGCCAACGAGGCCTCCTGTAGCAGATACTCAGGGCCCCGGTCGTTCAGCAGATTGTAGAGCGGCAGTCCCAGCAGTGTGAGCGAGAGGGTGGTGGCGATGGTCGTCGCGGTCCCGACCAGCGTGAAGCCCGGGTGTCTTCCGCCCCGCCGTCGCTGGAGCTGACTGTCTGCAGATGGTTGCATGTTGTTATGCCCGTGGTTCCCTTGATCCCCGTATCGGAACCCTTTCGGCAAATCTGTAGCGGGATTCGGAACCTCGTTCCGGCAGACCGGAGTCCAGGCTCTGAGGAGTGATCCACTCCGCACTTTTCTCTCTCCACTCGGAATCCCTTTCCTGGGAACCTCCATCGTTTCGGGATCTGGCGGTTGACGCATTTGTCCCGAACCTGTTTCATAGCCACGCTGAAAACAGGGGATCTATTGACGATGACGCTGGAAGAGTTAAAAAACTGGCTCGCCATTGGCGGGGAATGGGGTTGGGTGGTCCAGGTCTTTCTGGTGGTGTTCGGGGCGCTGCTGCTCAACTACCTGTTGCGCCGCATGCTCGACAAGCTGCACGAGCGCCTGAACCGGACCCGCACACCCTGGGACGACGCCCTCATCGATGCGGCCCGTCGCCCGCTCGCCTGGCTGGTCTGGGTCGTCGGCATCACCTTTGCCGTGGAGATCGTGCGCGATATCTCCGACCTGACCCTATTCGATCTGGCCGCGCCGTTGCGCGATGTGGGCGTGGTGACCTGCCTGGCCTGGTTCATGATCCGCTTCATCTCGCGGGCGGAGCGGAATCTGGTGGCCGACCGCACGCAAGGGGGCAGGCAGTACGACCGCACCACCATGGACGCCATCGCCAAACTGCTGCGCGCCTCGGTGGTCATCACCGCCGCGCTGGTGACCATGCAGACGTTGGGATTCAGCATCTCCGGCGTGCTCGCCTTCGGCGGCATCGGCGGTATCGCGGTCGGTTTTGCCGCCAAGGACCTGTTGGCCAACTTTTTCGGCGGCCTGATGATCTACCTCGACCGGCCTTTCGCCGTCGGCGACTGGATCCGTTCGCCCGATAGGAATATCGAGGGAACGGTGGAGAAGATCGGCTGGCGGCTGACCTGTATCCGCACTTTCGACAAGCGGCCGCTCTACGTCCCCAACAATATCTTCACCACCATCGCGCTGGAGAACCCCTCGCGCATGAGCCATCGGCGCATCTACGAGACCATCGGCATCCGCTACGACGATGCGGCGCACATGGGCGCCATCGTGGATGAGGTCAAGCGCATGCTGACCGAGCATCCGGAGATCGATCACAGCCAGACCCTGATCGTCAACTTCAACGCGTTCGCTCCCTCGTCGCTCGACTTCTTCGTCTACACCTTCACCCACACCACCAACTGGGTGCGCTATCACGAGATCAAGCACGAGGTGTTGCTGAGGATCCACGACATCATTGCCGCCCACGGGGCGGAGATCGCCTTCCCGACCTCGACCGTCCACGTTCCCGAGGAAGTCAGAGTTTCCGCGATCCAGCCACTTGCAAAGTGAGATGGGTTGGGCAGGGCATGCCAGTCCCAACACGCTTGTTGTCCGCGCGGCTGGAATGTCAGAGCTCGTTTCTCACCACAAGCTGCGTTTGCCGGCATCCTTGATGCCCTGTTGTGCTTGGCTAAAGCGTACACTTGGGCAGACGCTCCCGATCGGCATAGCCGTCTGCTGGATAGTGGTCCCTGTACAACTGTCAATAAATGAAAACAATTGTGTCTAACCCCGTTTCAAGCCATATCGACTGATTCCATTCATCTATCCTAGCCAAAAGGCTTTTTCGGCTGACTGCCACTCATGGCATTTGGCGGCAAAGTCTTTACCCTGATCTGGGTAATGTCTTTTTACTTGTTCAGTTCGAAATCAAACGCCATGGATATCTGCATCCATGAGGTGATTTGACCACTATTTCAATAACGGAAGAGGAAATCACATGTCAGTCGCCAAAGTGACAGAGATCATCTCATCATCGACAAAGGGTTTTGATGATGCTGTGAACCAAGGTATCAAACGTGCCAATAAAACGCTTAAAAACATTAAAAGCGCTTGGGTAAAGGATCAGAAGGTATCGGTCAGTAACGGCAAGATCACGGAGTACCGTGTCGTACTGAAAGTCACCTTTGTTCTGAAGGAATGAACAAACCCCACCTACGCGTTGAGGATCGATAACAGATGTTGTGATTGAGGGATCCTTTTGTCCAGGTCTCGAATGTCGACGTTTTTACAGATGTTTTTTTTGGGAGTATCAGAGAATGGGTTTATTTGATTTTGCTGTGAATATGGGGAAGAAACTGTTTGGCGGTGATGACGATCCCGCCGAGAAGATCAAGGCGCAAATCCAGGCCGACAACCCCGGTATCGAAAACCTGGATGTCAGCTTCGAAGAGGGCAAGGTCGTCTTGTCGGGCGATGCGGAGAGTGCGGAAGCCCTGGAGAAGGCGGTCTTGATTGCCGGAAACGTGCAAGGGGTTGGCGAGGTGTCCGCCGATCAAGTCAAAGCGCCGAAACAGGAAGCCAAGGTTGAATATTATGTGATCGAGAAGGGCGATACGCTTTCCGGAATCGCAAAACGCTTTCTCGGCAACGCCTCTGCCTATCCAAAAATCTTCGAAGCCAATCGTGAAGTCATAAAAGATCCCAATCTGATCTACCCGGGTCAGAAAATCCGTATTCCATTGGATTGACTTGCCAGGGTGCGAAGCGGTCGTGCTGAGTATTTTTTTTGTGATCGTTTCGCACCCGAGGCTGCATCCGCATCCCGCATGTCTTGACGGTTGATTGTCAGCGGATGCGATAGGCGGTGTGGCAGGCTACACAGGCGGATGTGATTTCCGACAGCATGCGGTAGGCCGGAAGCGGTTCGCCCTCCTGCGCCTTCAGGGCAAAGCGGCTGGCGGCCTGATGCATGCGCGTGCCGATTGTACGCATCTCCTCCGGCATGAAACCTGCCATGTGACTCGCGCCGTGCAGCTCCAGCGAGCTCATACCCAGGCGGTTCTCCGCTACCTCGGCCGCCCGGTCCAGCTCGCCCGCGTCGAGGTGTTGCAGAATCAGGTCGAGACTGCGCAGGTGGTCGCGCATGTTCGACAGCATGTGTGCCTGCATCATGGGTGGTAACTCGACCCGCTCACGGGTCTCTTCCGTCGCCGCGATGATTGTCGTAGAGAGGGCCAGCAGACAGCTTGCAGCCATCATCAGAGGTTTTGTCATCGATCTTGTCCTTTGCTTTGATGGCTGATTGTAGCCGATCGGAGAGCGGATGGATGACAGGGGAGGGGTTTCAAGAGTAAGGCGGGGATAAGGTCTGCTGGCCTTCGGTTTGATGTCTGTGGGCGGAATTGGCAGAGCCTAAACCGACGCCGTTACACGGCGCCGGTCGAATCACTGTACTCAGAAGCTATAGCGCGCGCCGATGGAGAGGGTCTCGTAGTCGGCGCCCAGGTCGATCTCCACGCCGGCCGAGAAGTTGGGCATGAAGAAGTAGTCGCCGCCGAGGGTGAAGTAGGTGTCGTCATCCTCGATATCGATATAGTTGGCGTTGGCGCGCAGTTCGATATTGGGTTGGATCATGGTGCGGACACCGCCGCTGATTTCGAAGCCACTGTCGTCGTAGTTGGCGCCGCGCGCATCGACTTCGGCATCCACGTAAGCGAGCGAGAGGTTGAAGTCCATGCTGGCGTTTATGGGAGCGATGTAGCCCGCCCCCAGTTTCAACACGTCCAGATCGGCATCATAGTTGTCGAGATCGACAGTATCGAACTCGGCAAAGCCGTAGATCTGGTGGGTGAATCGATAGGAACCGTCTAGGCGCAGTCCGTCGCCATCCACATTGTCGAGTTCGGCATCCAGAAGGTAGCGCGCTTCGATGAAGTTGTAGTTGGGACCGCCGGCCATCACCGATGAAGAAAAGCCGCTGGACAGGGATGCCAGCAGGGCAAGGGTGGGGATCGCGACGTTGCGTGTAGCCATTTTTCGACTCCTGGTTATTGTTTGCCTAATCAAGTGGCAAGATATAACTCAAATGGATTTGGGAAAGCGATTCCTCAATCGCAAAAATGAAAACACGATGGGACCCTGGAATGGCGGGTGTCGGAAATTCAAACCCAGGCCAGGAAGTGGTGTGATTGGGCTCACGTTTTGTTTCCGATGGAGCGACGCGTAATCCAGGTTTGACCAGGGTCGATGAATCCCGGATTCCACTGCGCTCCATTCATACAACTCGGTTGCTGAGTCGGTTAACCGCGGTGCGGCAAGCCGCACCCTACGGGGAGATCATGTGTA
>JBNKYJ010000042.1:0-4890 GCA_050300835.1 Sedimenticolaceae bacterium | reverse complement strand
GTCGAGGACCGCAACCGCAACGGCGTCGAGGGTCTCGAGAAGCGCGGCGGTGACGTCCTGCGCGAAGCGGCCAAGAACAGCCCCGAGCTGGCGGCCGCGATGGAGACCTGGAAAGAGATCAAGTTCGAGTTCGATACCGTGGACAAACTGGATGTGGCGCACAAATAACATGCGCGAAGGATCGGAATCGGGCTTTCCCGATTCCGATCACTCCCCGAACCGACTCGAATCACCCTATTGAGGAATACACAATGAGCAACATGCAAGACTACAACTCGCGCCTGTCCGATCCGAACAGCCGCAAGTTCGAAACCCTCTCCTACCTGCCGCCGCTGACCGACGCGGGCATCCGCTCCCAGGTGGAGTACATCGTCTCCAAGGGCTGGAACCCGGCCATCGAGCACACCGAGCCGGAAAATGCCACCGACTCCTACTGGTACATGTGGAAACTGCCCATGTTCGGTGAGACCGATGTGGACACCATCCTGAAAGAGGCCGAGGCCTGTCATGCCGCCAACCCCAACAATCATGTGCGTCTGGTCGGCTATGACAACTACGCCCAGTCCCAAGGCACGGCCCTGGTGATCTATCGCGGTCAGGCAGTGTAGCCGCCGCCAGAGAGTTACTGTGAACAGAGCCCCGCCCTGCCATTGGGGGGCGGGGACTCTTTTGCGAAGTTTTGAGTTTTTAGTTTTGAGTTTTGAGTTGGCTGCTTGGAGCCAGCCGAAATGCTGATGGTCCATATCCGCCCTATCCTTTTTTTCCGTGGAAAAAAGAAGACGCACAAAGAACAAGCAGGTGGGCGAAGCGAACTCCATTAACTCAAAACTAAAAACTCATCACTCATAACTCACATGCCTGAGGTGTTTATGAGCAACGTCACACAAGAACAATACCTGATTCAAAACGAGCCCTACTACCGAACCGTCGGCAATGAAGTTGCCATGTACGAGGCGGCCTACGAGGCACGCATGCCCGTCATGCTCAAAGGCCCCACCGGTTGCGGCAAGTCGCGTTTCGTCGAATACATGGCCTGGAAGCTGCAAAAGCCGCTCATCACCGTGGCCTGTAACGAAGACATGACCGCCTCCGATCTGGTCGGCCGTTTTCTGCTCGACATCAACGGCACCAAGTGGCAGGACGGCCCGCTGACGGTGGCCGCCCGTATCGGCGCCATCTGCTACCTGGACGAGGTGGTCGAGGCGCGCCAGGACACCACGGTGGTGATCCATCCGCTCACCGACCATCGTCGCGTGCTGCCCCTGGAAAAGAAGGGCGAGCTGGTACAGGCCCACGACGATTTCCAGATCGTCATCTCCTACAACCCGGGCTACCAGTCCCTGATGAAGGACCTGAAGCAGTCGACCAAGCAGCGCTTCGGCGGCCTCGATTTCGACTACCCCGACACCGAGATCGAAACCGAGATCGTCACCCATGAGGGCGGCGTGGATGCGGACACCGCGAAAAAGCTGGTGAGCATCGCCCAGCGTTCGCGCAACCTGAAGGGACACGGTCTGGATGAGGGCATGTCGACCCGTCTGCTGGTCTACGCGGCACAGCTGGTGGGCAAAGGTATCGAACCCATGGCGGCCTGCCAGATGGCGCTGGTCACCCCGCTCACCGACGATCCGGACATGCGCGATACCCTGAGCGCGGCGGTGAATACCTATTTTTGATTTCATAACGCAAAGGGCGCAAAGAAGCGTGTAGAACGCAAAGGTGTTTAGTGAGATGAAACGGTCTATCTCAAATTCCGGTCACGTTGCGCTCAATGCCAGGTTCAAGAAAACTAGCGCGCTTTGCGCTTCATTGCGTCCTTTGCGTTATTAACGGCCATGAGCATCGACTTCACCGAATACGTCAGCTGCCTCAAACCCGAGGATCACGAACACCTCGAGGCGCTGGAGTCGTCCTATCACGAGGCGCAGCGTGTCATGTCGCCGCGCGGGCTGGACAACTATCTGCAGGGCATGCGCGCCATGTGCACCCTGAACCGGGGCCAGGACCTGGTCCTGACCTATGTCCAGGAGATGCCCGGCGTGGCCAAGGAGGTCGGCGAGG
Source organism: Sedimenticolaceae bacterium (assembly GCA_050300835.1). Taxonomy (GTDB): domain Bacteria; phylum Pseudomonadota; class Gammaproteobacteria; order Chromatiales; family Chromatiaceae; genus Thiodiazotropha. The sequence goes on along the minus strand of JBNKYJ010000042.1, from coordinate 2,829 downwards.
ACATCCTTCCCGACATCATCGAGTCGATGATGAAGATGGCCTCTCATACCTCCGGCAGTGTCATCACCCTGATGCTCAGCGTCATGACACTGGCCGCCCAACGACTGGGCGACGCGGAGGTCATGCGCGGCTACCTCAAGCTGCTGCACCAGCTGGCCGGCAAGGCCCCGCGCGGCCTGCGACCGATGATGGAGAACATGGACGAACTGCTCTCCAAACTCACTCTCGGCGGTCTGCGCCGCTGGGCCATGTGGGGGGCGCAGGCGCATCAGCGCGACCTCGAGGGTCAGATGGCCTACTTCGGCCTGCAGACCGAATCCTCGCGCAGCATTCTGCAGAAAGAGCGGCGCGGCACCCTCTTCATCGACAACCAGCGCAAGCTCAATTTCTATCTGCGCGCGCTCTGGGGACGCGCCTTCTTCATGCGCCCGACTGCGGGGGACTACGAGTCCCGCCGCGGCCTGAAACCCTTCATCGAGGAGTTCCAGATTCACGTGCCCGACGCTTATGACCCCTTCCGCGGCATCGATGGCATCGAGATCTATCGGGCCGCGGCAGCCCATGCGGCGGCGCACATGGTCTACACCAGGGACCCTATCTCGGCGGAGCAGCTCTCCCAGGCTCAGATGCGCTTCATCGAACTGTTCGAGGACGCGCGGGTGGAATACCTGGCCTACAGCGAGTTTCCCGGCCTGCGCAAACTCTGGCTCTCCTTCTTCACTACGGAGCCGGACAAGAACGATGACTATGGCGAGTTGCACGAGACCATGGACTACATGCTGCGCACCACCCGCGCCATCATGGACCCGGACTACACCGATGCCGCCGATTTCGTCAACCAAGCGGCGGCCGCGTTTCGCGCCGAACTGGAAAAAAATCCTCACGACTCGCGCATCTCCTGGATGGCGGGGGTCAACTTCTACAACCTCATCGTCGACAAAGCGAAGATACCCTCCGTACGCATCCTCTCCGACTGGCCCATCCCCTACCGGGACGACAACCGTTACTTCTGGGCCTTCGCCGAGAACCTGTTCGAGTCCCAGGGCGTCGACTACATGCCTTCCAGCCAGCAGACCGTGCGCAAATACGTCTCGGTGATGGAGATGGTCAACGAGATCAACTCCGAACTGGAGATCGACAACCACGGTGAAGTCTGGGTGCTGAACAGCGAGCTGTTTCCCTATGAGGACGACCTGGAGACCACCAAGAGCTACAACGAGATGGAGGGCGTGGAGCCGCTCTCCGATCCCTACCACTACAGCGAGTGGGACTACCACGTACAGCTGGCGCGTCCGGACTGGGCCACGGTGATCGAACGCAGACAGGGCAAGGGCGATCCGCAAGCGATGGACGCGATCCTGGACAAGTACAAGCCGATCGCCTCACGCATCCGCCACCTGATCGACGCCCTGCAGCCCCAGGGCATCGTGCGGCGCCGGGGCTACGAGGAGGGCGAGGAGCTGGATCTGAACGCGGCGGTGCGGGCCATGATCGATATCCGCCGCGGCATCATGCCCGACCCGCGCATCAATATCCGCATCACGCGACACATCCGTGACCTGTCGATCGTGCTGCTGCTCGATCTCTCCGAATCGACCAACGAGAAGGTGGGGGATCTGCAGGAAGGCGAGGAAGGCTACGCGGAACAGCCGAGCATCCTCGACCTGACCCGGGAGTCGGCCGGCCTGCTGTCCTGGGCCATCGACTCCATCGGCGACAACTTCGCGGTGCATGGCTTCGCCTCCGACGGCCGCCACGATGTGCAGTACTACCGCTTCAAGGATTTCGAGCAGCACTATGACGACGAAGCCAAGTCGCGCCTTGCCGGCATGAAGGGTGGGCTCTCCACCCGCATGGGCGCCGCCCTGCGTCACGCCGGTTGGCACCTGACCCAGCAGAACGCCCAGAAGCGCCTGGTGCTGCTGGTCACCGACGGCGAACCGGCCGACATCGACGAGCGCGATCCCCAGTACCTGCGTCACGACGCCAAGAAGGCGGTGGAGGACCTGGCCATGCAGGGCGTCTACACCTACTGCCTGACCCTGGACCCGGACGCCGACCGTTATGTGGCGCGCATCTTCGGCGAGAACAACTACTCCATCGTGGATCATGTGGAACGGTTGCCGGAGCGGTTGCCGAATGTCTTCGCGGCGATCACCGGCGGCTGAACCATCCCGTGAGATGGGGCACTGCCCCATCTTTCCATAGATCTTAATCGATCAATAAGATCTCAATCATAAGTTATTACTTATGATTTCGATAAATTTATCTTAGTATACTTATATACGTATTCCCTGTAAGGTTTGCCGTCAATTCCCCGGGAGACTTGGGGTTTATGGCCGACAGGACTATCCTGCGCCAGGCAACATTCAATTACAGGAGTGGACACCCATGGCACTTGACCAATCTGCACGTTATTCGGACCTCAGCCTGAAGGAAGAGGATCTCATCGCGGGCGGCAAGCACATCCTTTGCGCATACAAAATGAAGCCCAAGGGGGGCCATGGCTACCTGGAAGCGGCCGCCCACTTCGCCGCCGAGTCCTCCACCGGCACCAACGTGGAAGTCTCCACCACCGATGACTTCACCAAGGGCGTCGACGCGCTGGTCTACTACATCGACGAAGCCACCGAGGATATGCGCATCGCCTATCCCATCGAGCTGTTCGACCGCAACGTCACCGACGGCCGCATGATGCTGGTCTCCTTCCTGACCCTGACCATCGGCAACAACCAGGGCATGGGCGACATCGAGTACGGTCAGATGATCGACTTCTACATGCCGCCGCGCGCCATCCAGCTGTTCGACGGTCCGGCCAAGGACATCTCC
>JBNKYJ010000041.1:0-5596 GCA_050300835.1 Sedimenticolaceae bacterium | reverse complement strand
GTGTAGGGTGCGGCTTGCCGCACCGTGCCGTCTCGATCTTGCGCCCATCAGTCGAGTAGCCTGGATGCAGCGTAGCGTAATCCAGGGTCATGCCAGCGAATTCCCGGATTCCACGTCGTTGCATCCGGGCTACTGTTCATTGCTCAGCCGATTCGTGTTAGAGATCCAGCACCAGGCGCCCGCTCTTTGCGCGGGAGCAGCAGGGGGTGAACTGGTTGTTGAGCGCATGTTCCTGTTCGGTCATGAAGAGGTCCCGGTGCTCGGGCTCCCCCTCCAACACCCGTGTCATGCAGGTGCCGCAGACTCCCTCCTCGCATGACACCGGGATGAAGATGCCCGCCTCTTCGAGCACTTCGAGCGCCGATCTGTCGGCCGGGACCACCAGGATTTGGCCGCTGCTCTTGATCTCGATCTCAAAGCCGGCGTCGTCCGTATGGTCTGCCGGTGTGGCGGCGAAATACTCCCGATGCACCTGCTCCGCCGGCCAGCCGTGGGCCGAGGCCCGTTGCAACACGTGGTCGAGGAATCCGCTGGGGCCGCAGACATAGAGATGGGTGCCGGGCGCGGGATTCGCCAGCACCTTGTCGGCCTCGAATCGCTGCTCCGGCGCTCCGTCGTCGAAATGCAGCTGGACGCGATCGGCAAAGTCCGATTCAGCGATCTGCCGCATGAAGGCCATGCGGCTTTTGGAACGCGCGCAGTAGTGCATTTCGAAATCCTCGCCGGCACCCGCGAGGGTCTGCGCCATGCAGAGAATCGGAGTGACACCGATGCCCCCTGCCAGCAGCAGGCTGCGTTCGGCCTTCTCCGCCAGGGGAAAGAGGTTGCGCGGTTCGCTGACCTGCAGTCGGTCACCTTCGAAGACCTGTTCGTGCAGGGCGAAGGAACCGCCGCGTGAGGCGGGATCCTTCAATACGCCGATGAGATAGCGTTTGGTCTCCGCCGGATGGTTGCAGAGCGAATACTGGCGCACCATGCCGTTCGGCAGATGCACATCGATGTGCGCGCCCGGATCGAACGCCGGCAGGTCGAGCTGGTCGGGGCGGGCGAGCTCAAAGGTGCAGATATCCTCGGCTTCCCGTTGTTTGGCGGTGACAATCACTTCGATCATGGCGTTACCCTCCCGCCTGGGTGGTGCCGATCCCGGTGGCGCCGGCCGACTGTTCCTGCTTGATCATGCGCTCGATCATGCGGCGGGCCTGAACGCCGCCGGAATCGATATCCAGCTTCAGCAGTTTTTTCTCGGGGAAATTGTGCTGCAGATTGTTCTGTTGCTGTTCGAGCATCTCCAGATCCTCGGAAAAAATCTTGCCCTGACCTTCGCGAATGCGCGCGGTGAGCGCTTTGTCCTCGGGTTTGAAGGCCCTGGCGAAGCCCCAGAAATACCACATGGAGTGCTCGCTCTCCGGGGTGATGAAGTCGACGACGATCGCGTTGACCTTATGCGCAGCGTCCGCATCGCGGCCGCCCTTTCCGGCATGGGCCACGCCCACCTCGATCATGATATGGCTGGGCGGTGTAAACTGGCAGATCTGCCAGCGATCGACCGGTACGTCGTGGGCAAGTCCGTTGGCTTTCAAAGCGGTTTGCCAGAAGGGAGGCGCCATGGCGTTGTCAATGAAACGGCTGGTTACGACCTGGCCGTTTTCCATCTTTGTCGAAACCGGTGCCTCATCAAGCTCTTTCTGGCCGATGCTGGTGGCATGGACGTAGGTTTCGTGGGTCAGGTCCATCAGGTTGTCGATCATCAGGCGATAGTCGCACTGGATATGGAAACGCCCCCCGCCAAAGCCGTAGGCGGGATTGTTGTTCCAGGTGAATTCGGGGATCTCGTCCCTGTTCGCCAACGCCGGGTCGCCCGGCCAGATCCAGACAAATCCGTCACGCTCCTCGACCGGATAGGCGTGGACACAGGGGAAGCCCTGCACCCGCTGCTTGGGCATGGAGTCGGTCTTGCCGTCGCGCCCCATTTTCAGGCCGTGATAACCGCAGACCAGCTTGCCGTCTTCGATGAAGCCGAGTGAGAGGGGGGCACCGCGGTGGGGGCAAAAGTCCTCGACGGCGGCGACTCGGCCCTCCTCGTCCCGATAGAAAGCGATCTTGTCGCCGCAGATTTGTCGCGCCAGAGGCTTGTCGGTCAACTCATCGGAGTTACAAGCGACATACCAGGTGTTTTTAGGAAACATGGGTCAATCCTCTACTTTGGTCGAATAGTGCAGCTGGCTTGTTTTAATAGTATTGGATCCAATGTAAGCATATGCCTGCTATAATATCAAGTAAACTGATAAAATGAGTATTTGGGCTTTTTCTTCTTCTTATGTCACTGATTACCTGTAAATAACCCTATATTATTGACGGGTACTCGATTGGATGTGGGGCTGCAGATAGCACGGGATGTTTTAAAGAAAACGGTTTTTCGGACCAATTCCATGTATATTGGATCCCATATGAGTCGCCTCTCCCCTACGTGGGGAGAGGTATGCCAGGTGCGGGGTCGACAGATCGTGACACGCCATACCGCGCCTGATACGAGCCAAAACGGTGAGCGTCGACAACTGAACGGATAATCGAGCCATGGCAAAGCAAGGTCAGCGCGTGTTGAGCGCATTGCGTCAGATGATCATCTCGGGAGAACTCGGCGCCGGGGAGCGGCTGGCCGAAATTCCCACCGCCGAGCAACTCGGCGTCTCCCGCATGCCGGTGCGCATCGCCTTCCGCACCCTGGAGCAGGAGGGACTGCTGACCAAGCTGCCGAGACGCGGCTACAGCGTCAGGCAGATCACCCGTGAAGAGATCAATGGTGCGGTCGAGGTACGCGGTGTGCTGGAAGGGCTGGCGGCGTCCCAGGCGGCGCAGAAGGGTCTTTCGGATGAGCAGCGACAGGGTCTGATGACCTGTCTGACGCAGGGCGACGCCCTGTTTGTCAAAGGCGCCGTCAGCGAAGAGGACCTGGAAGCCTTTCACGACCTCAACAAACGCTTTCACGGATTGATCGTCGAAGCCAGTGGGAACCCCGCCATCGCGGCTGCCCTGGCGCGGGGTGAGCATCTGCCTTTCGCTTCCGTCAGTGCGCTGGCCATCGACTGCGCTCGCCTGGATCTGGAATACCGCCGCTTCTACTATGCCCATATGCAGCACCATGCCGTATTCGACGCCATCGAGCAGGGTCATGGGGTGCGCGCGGAATCGATCATGCGGGAGCACGCCAACGCCACCTTGCGCTATGCGACGATGTTTGGCGCTTCCCCCCCTGAGGCGGGTAGAATGCGGGTGATCGGGATTCGCAAGCCGAAGGCGTGATGTCTCGCCCACCTCGAAGTGGACTGGCCTTGGGCCATCACATAAAGAGGAGGGAGAAGGGATGAAATTTCGCGGAAGCTGTCACTGCGGTCGGGTGGCCTTCGAGGTCGAGGGGGAGCTCGGGGGGATCATGGACTGCAACTGTTCGATCTGTTCCCGCATGGGTTCCCTGCACGGGTTTGTGGCGAGGGATCAATTGACCCTGCTGACGCCGGAAGCGGACCTCGCCGACTATACATTCGGTCCCCGGACCCTCCATCGCTACTTCTGTCCGACCTGTGGTATCCAGCCCTTTGGTGAAGGTGTCGATCCAGAGGGACGGAAAACGGCGGCGGTCAATGTGCGCTGTCTGGAGGGGGTCGACCTTGCAGCCTTGTCCGTCGGCCACTTCAATGGCCGTGATCTCTGAGAAACTGTCCGGCGCCAACGTGAAGTGCCGACCATCACGGGAGGAATAGATCGCATGCCACTACCCGAACACTTCTCTCATCTGGTTGCCGGCGAGGTCGTGCTGGCTGGGCGGCTGGAAGTGGTCGCGCCCTTTGATCGCGCCCCCATCGCCACCATCGATACGCTCGATCTCTCCGGCGTCGAGCAGGCGCTTGCGGTGGCCCGTTCCCTGTTCGAATATCGCCGGGAGTGGCTGCCGCTGCACCGACGCATCGAGATTCTCAAGAAGGCCGCCCATATCATGGCCGGGCGGGCCGAGGAGCTGGCGCTGGAGGCGGCCCGCGAAGGCGGCAAGCCGCTGCCCGATTCCCGGGTCGAGGTGGCGCGGGCCATCGACGGCATGCAGATCTGCATCGAGACCCTGCGCACCGAGGCGGGAGAGGAGATTCCCATGGGCGTGAATGCCGCCTCCCAGGGGCGGCTCGCCTTCACCCACCGCGAGCCGATCGGTGTGGTGGTGGCGGTGAGCGCCTTCAACCATCCGCTCAACCTGATCGTGCATCAGGTGGGTCCGGCGGTGGCGGCCGGCTGTCCGGTGATCGTCAAACCGGCGGAGGATACCCCGCTCTCCTGCATGCGCTTTATCCAGATCCTGCGCGAGGCGGGACTGCCCGAAGGTTGGGCCCAGGCCCTGCTGACCAGCGATCACACGGTGGCGGAAAAACTGGTGACCGATCCACGGGTCGACTTCTTCAGCTTCATCGGCAGCGCCAAGGTGGGCTGGATGCTGCGTTCCCGGCTGGCGCCGGGTACCCGCTGCGCCCTCGAACATGGTGGCGTCGCGCCGGTGATCGTGGAGGCCGATGCCGATCTGGACGACGCCCTGCCGCTGCTGGCCAAGGGGGCCTTCTACCATGCGGGCCAGGTCTGCGTCTCGGTGCAGCGGGTCTTCGCTCACCGTTCCGTCGCCCGCCAGGTAGCCGAGGAGCTGGCCGCCGAGGGGGCGAAGATGGCCGTGGGCGATCCGACCCTGGCCGAGACCGCCATCGGGCCGCTGATCCGTCCCCGGGAGCTGGAGCGGGTGCACGACTGGGTGCAGGAGGCGGTCTCCCTGGGCGCCGAGCTGATCAGCGGCGGCGAGCCGATCTCCGAGACCTGCTACCCCGCCACCGTGCTGCTCGACCCGCCGGACGAGGCGAAGGTCAGTCACCTGGAGGTCTTCGGTCCGGTGGTCTGCGTCTACAGCTGCGACGATATGGACCGGGCCATCGAACAGGCCAACGCGCTGCCCTACGCCTTCCAGGCGGCGGTCTTCACCAACAACCTGCAGCGGGCCCTGCGCGGCTACAAGGGACTCAACGCCTCGGCGGTGATGGTCAACGACTTCACCGCCTTCCGCGTCGACTGGATGCCCTTCGCCGGCCTGCGCCAGTCCGGGCTCGGGGTGGGCGGTATCCCTCACACCCTGCGCGACATGCAGGTGGAGAAGATGCTGGTGATCCGTTCACCGGAGTTGTGACCGGGAAGGCGAACAAGGTCGAACGCCTGTCCCCATGATGGAACGCAACGGTGGGGCAGGGCCCCACCCTACACCCTGAATCGACGATACTGCCCCACCGCTTATCCTGGGTGCGTCGTGCTCGTGTCCGACATGGGCACTCATTGTGCAAAGAGAGGGTAGCCTGGATGGAGCAAAGCGGAATCCAGGGGGCAAGGCACAGATTATCCCGGATTCCGCTTCGCTCCATCCGGGCTACATACTTTGCGTTATGAAACCGGCCATTGTGGTGCGGCAAGCCGCACCCTACACCTCGAGCCGAAGCATCCGAGAAGAAATAACGCGGAGGACGCCAAGAAACGCAAAGCCCGTATAGCCAAGAGAACCTTGGCGTGCTTTGCGCTTCAT
>JBNKYJ010000040.1:0-8492 GCA_050300835.1 Sedimenticolaceae bacterium | reverse complement strand
CAGACTCGCTGAACTTGACAGTCGACAGCTCGGTCAGCAGGGCAGCAGCGTCTACGAAGCTGTAGGACTTGCCTGCTTCGATTTTGCCGGCGATAGCCTTTTGGCGCTTGGTCAGCTTAGCCATTACACACCCTCCACGTTAAGGCCCATGCTACGAGCAGAACCGGCGATGGTACGCACGGCTGCATCCATATCAGCTGCAGTCAGATCCGCGTTTTTGGTTTTCGCGATTTCTTCCAGCTGAGCACGGGTTACAGTGCCAACCTTAACGGTGTTAGGACGAGCGGAACCGCTGGTCAGACCGGCAGCTTTCTTCAGCAAAACCGAAGCCGGGGTCGACTTGGTTTCGAAGGTGAAGCTACGGTCGCTGTATACAGTGATGATCACTGGAGTCGGCAGACCTGGCTCAAGACCCTGAGTACGGGCATTGAAGGCCTTGCAGAATTCCATGATGTTCACGCCGTGCTGACCCAGAGCTGGACCGACGGGTGGGCTAGGGTTGGCCTGAGCGGCCTTCACTTGCAGCTTGATGTAAGCGGTAATCTTCTTGGCCATGAGGCACTCCAATTACGGGTTCAAACGCCTCGAAAGGCTCCCCGGTTACTTGCGCGTTTATCCCAGTGACGACAAAACCCCACAGCCGAGGCTGCGGGGTTGGGATGCTTGCCCAGCTAGACCTTCTCGACCTGACTGAACTCCAACTCTACCGGAGTAGAGCGACCGAAAATGAGCACTGCCACTTGGATCCGGCTCTTTTCGTAGTTAACTTCTTCGACCGTACCGTTGAAATCAGCAAACGGACCGTCTGTAACGCGAACAACCTCACCCGGCTCGAACAATGTCTTCGGCTTGGGTTTGTCGCTACCATCAGCAACACGACGCAGAATTGCTTCCGCCTCTTTGTCGGTGATCGGAGCAGGCTTATCGGCAGTACCGCCAATGAAGCCCATGACGCGAGGGGTATCCTTGACCAAGTGCCAAGTACCTTCGTTCATGTCCATCTGTACCAGCACGTAGCCAGGGAAGAACTTGCGTTCGCTTTTGCGCTTCTGCCCATTCCGCATTTCAACCACTTCTTCAGTGGGAACCAGAATTTCGCCGAAGCCATCTTCCATGCCTGCCAGCTTTACGCGCTCCAGCAAAGAGCGCATAACATGCTTCTCGTAACCCGAGTAAGCATGCACAACGTACCAACGCTTAGCCACGGGACACCCTTAGCCAACAATCAAGGAAACAAGCCAGCCGAGCAGGGAATCAAGCCCCCACAACAGCAACGCCATAACCAAAACAACAGCCACGACAATCAATGTGGTCTGAGTGGTTTCTTGGCGAGTCGGCCAAACGACTTTACGGATTTCGGTGCGAGCTTCCTTAACCAGTACCGCGAAGGACTTGCCTTTAGCAGTCTGCAGGCCTACAAAGGCAGCTACAGCAGCAAGGGCAAGCAAAGCGAGTACACGGTACAGGATCGGCGAAGCAGAATAGTACTGATTGCCAACAACGCCTACGACCACTAAGGCGACTACAGCGAGCCACTTTACCAGATCGAAACGAGAGCTTTGAGCTTCAGCCTTAGGAGTCATCTATGAAGATCCTGTGAAAAGAAAGCCAGACACACCACGTGAATCTGGCAGGTCAGGAGGGAATCGAACCCCCAACCTACGGTTTTGGAGACCGTCGCTCTGCCAATTGAGCTACTGACCTAAAACAAAATCAGGCCGACCATTATGCAGGCCTGAAAAAGACTTTACAACAACCAACCCCACAAGACCTGAAACATCGAACAACATTCAAGCCGAGGCAGCTGTTAAAACAAAGGCAGATATTTTCATATCTGCCTTGTTATATGGAGCTCTTGAGCGGATTTGAACCGCTGACCTCACCCTTACCAAGGGTGTGCTCTACCAACTGAGCTATCTGGGCAAAATCATCTTCCCTTCGGATCGCGAACCTAACTGCGACCCATAACAAAAGGCGGCACCGCAAGCACGGCGCCACCGCTTACCGCTCAACTCCGTGCGGTTCCGTATTTGGAGCGGGTGATGGGAATCGAACCCACGTATTCAGCTTGGAAGGCTGAAGTTCTACCATTGAACTACACCCGCGCAGCCAAGCGACGTGTCGCTCACCATTCCGCTATCGGCCAACCCATCCCGGGCGCCAGATGCAGCGCCTGACAGGACTGAAGGGGCCGCTTCGAGATCTCCGGCGAACCCGCCGACATCTCGGCATTACCTAGTGGAGGGGGGAGGATTACTCCTGACCTTCGGCCTTCCGCCCTCCGGGCCGCCGCGCTGCGCGCGACGCTCGAAACCGCTCCGCGGTTTCGTCGAACCTCTGATTCGGTTCGCATCCTCCCCCTTTGACAAGGGCGGATGACTCAATCGTGCCAGGCGGTCACATCAGACCTCTTTCCCGGCATTAGCTGGTGGAGGGGGGAGGATTCGAACCTCCGAAGGCGGAGCCGTCAGATTTACAGTCTGATCCCTTTGGCCACTCGGGAACCCCTCCTAGCGAGAGCCGGGCATTCTGACGCCTCAACCCTTTAAAGTCAATACAACATTCGGAAGATTTTCAGGTCCAAATCGCCTGAATCGTTAGCTGGCAATGAGGATCCACTCAAAATTGTGCCAACAGCCCCAACACCCGGTCCGAAAGGCTTGCAGCCCAAGCCAAATCCCTCTTTACTAGACGCTTCATCTGTAACATAACAACCCAATGAACTGGAACTCCATCTACCCCTTGGCCGCCTTTCTTCTGCTCCTGCAGGGATGTGCCACACCGGTTACCACTACCGCCCCCGGGACCGAGACCACCGCGCCCACGGCAACGGAATCGACCCCCGAAAGCAAGACGCCCACGAGCGAGGTGACCCCCTCCCTGGTCTTCAACGCGCTGGCCGGCGAAATCGCCGCCCAGCGCGGAGAGTCTGAGGCCGCTTTCGAATATGCCTACCAGGCGGCACTCGAATCCCGCAATTCAGACGCCGCCGAACGGGCTACCGGGCTCGGTCTCAGAGCTAATCTTCCGGAGCAGGCACTGCAGGCGGCGCAACTCTGGATCGAGATCGAACCCGACTCGCTGAAGGCACAGCAGATCGCCGCCATTCTCAACATCCGCCAACACGATCTTACGGCCGCCATCCAGCATCTGCAGGAGGTCGTCACCATCGCCAACGAGAAGGGGCAGGCCGGCTATCTGCAGGCAGCCGCCATCGCGGAGAAAGCCGCCACGGGGCCTGAAGCACTGGCCATCATGCAACAGCTGGTCCCCACTGACAGCAATGATCCTCATGCCCTCTATGCGCTGGCCCTCACCGCAAGCCGGGCGCAACAGATGGAGCTGGCCGGCAGCTATGTCGATCGCTCTCTCAAACTGGAACCTCATGCCACAAACGCGCTGGTACTCAAGGCCCACACCCTCATCTCCAGCGGCAAGAAAGAGGAGGGGGTCTCATTCCTCGCCCGCGCGGTCGCCGAGTCACCTGACAATCTGACGTTGCGAAACGCCTATGCCCGCACGCTGGTGGAGCTCGACCAGGCGCAGACGGCGCTTGAGCAGTACGCCTTCCTGCACGACAAGGAACCGAACAATCCCGACACCCTCTACGCGCTTGGCATTCTCTCGATGCAGCTCAATCGACTGGACGACGCCAAGCGCCACCTGAAACAACTCGTGGCCAATCGCCAGCGCAGCAACGAGGCCAGCTTCTATCTGGGCGTCATTGCCGAAGAGGAACAACAGATCGAGCAGGCACTCGACTGGTACAGCCGGGTGGAAGGAGACCAGCAACCCGACGCCCAGGTCCGCATCGCCAAGATCCTCTCCGACCAGGGCGACCTGAATGCCGCCCGCGAGACCCTGCAACGACTGCGCGTCGCCCACCCTCACCACCATTTGAGGTTCTACCTGATCGAAGCCGAGCTGCTGCGTGAAAACAGAGAGTACGAAACCGCCCATGAGGTCTACACCAGGGCCCTGGATGAGTTCGAGGATAATACCGAACTGCTCTACGCCCGCGGACTCAATGCCGCCGACATGAATCGGGTCGACATTCTGGAGCAGGACCTGCGCAAGATTCTCGCCACCCAGCCTGATCACATCGACGCCCTCAATGCGTTGGGTTACACCCTGGCCGACAAGACCGACCGTCTCGACGAGGCCAAGAGCTATATCGAGCGGGCCCTGTCGATGAAACCGGACAGCCCCGCCATCCTCGACAGCATGGGTTGGGTCGAATTCCGGCTCGGCAACCTGACGGCGGCCCGGCGCTATCTCGAACAGGCCGCCGAGCTCAGCAACGACCCCGAGATCGCCTCCCATCTGGGCGAGGTGCTCTGGACCATAGGGGAAACCGATCGCGCCAAGGCGGTTTGGAACGCAGCCAGTCAGGAGGCGCCGGACAACCGCTTCATCCCTGCCGTGAAACAGCGTCTCGGCGTGACCGACTGAGACACATGCAGGACTACTGGCCGGCACCGGCCAAACTCAACCTGATGCTGCGCATCGTAGGCCGCAGAGCCGACGGCTACCATGAGCTGCAGACGGTTTTCCAGTTCATCGACCGCCAGGACGAGCTGAACTTCGACCTGCGGGACGACGCCGAGATCCGACTGCTCACCCCCAATGCGGGCATCGCGCCCCGAGACGACCTCTGCCACCGTGCCGCCCGCGCCCTCCAGCAGGCCACCGGCTGTCGGCAGGGCGTCGACATCAGCCTGCGCAAAAACCTGCCCATGGGCGGCGGCCTCGGAGGCGGCAGCTCGGATGCGGCGACCACCCTGGTCGCCCTCAATCAACTCTGGGCAACCGGCCTCGACACGACTCAACTGCAGGCCATCGGCCTGCGGCTTGGTGCCGACGTGCCGATTTTCATCCATGGCCATGCGGCCTGGGCCGAGGGGATCGGAGAACGTTTCGAGCCACTTGAACCCGCCACCGACTGGTACCTCATCCTGGTCCCCGACTGCCATGTCTCGACCGCGGAAATCTTCGCCCAGACTGATTTGACACGCCACTCACCCAGGATCAAAATACGCGACTTTCTCGGGGGCGACAGCCGCAATGACTGCCTCCCCGTGGTTCGCAGACGCTACCCGCAGGTTGCCGCCGCACTGGACTGGCTGAACCAGTTCGCCGAATCCCGTCTCACCGGTACCGGCGCCTGTGTCTTCGCCGCCTTTGCCGACGAGCGGGCGGCCCGGGAGGCGTATCGGGAACTGCCGGCGGATTTCGAAGGTTTTGTTGCGCGGGGCATCAATCGTTCCCCGCTGCTGGAGCGACTCCAGCACGACGAGCAGTAATTGGGGCGTCGCCAAGCGGTAAGGCACTGGGTTTTGATCCCAGCATTCGTAGGTTCGAATCCTGCCGCCCCAGCCATTCATTTCTAGAAAATGGGGAATCAGATCGTGCCCGCCACTGCCATGATGGTCTTTTCCGGCAACGCCAACCCGGAGCTGACCCGCGAAATCGCCTCCCATCTCAATCTCCCGCTCGGCAAGATGCAGGTCGGCCGCTTCAGCGACGGAGAAGTGATGGCCGAGATTCACGAGAACGTGCGCGGGCGCGATGTCTTCATCGTTCAGCCCACCTCGGCGCCGACCAACGAGAACCTGATGGAACTGCTGGTGATGATCGATGCCATGCGCTGGGCCTCGGCCAAACGCATCACCGCGGTGATCCCCTACTTCGGCTACGCCCGCCAGGACCGTCGCCCGCGCTCCGCGCGGGTGCCGATCACCGCCCGCCTGGCCGCCAAGATGATCGGCACCGCCGGCGCCGACCGGGTCCTCACCGTCGACCTGCATGCGGACCAGATCCAGGGATTCTTCGACATCCCGGTGGACAACGTCTACGCCTCGCCCATTCTGCTGGGCGATGTCTGGCGCCAGAAGCACCCCGACATCGTGGTGGTCTCGCCCGACGTGGGCGGCGTGGTGCGCGCCCGGGCCCTGGCCAAGCGCCTCGACGACGCGGAACTGGCCATCATCGACAAACGCCGCCCGCGCCCCAACGAGGCCAAGGTGATGAATATCATCGGCAAGGTCGAAGGCCGCAGCTGCATCCTGATCGACGACCTGGTCGACACCGCAGGCACTCTCTGTCAGGCGGCCAACGCCCTCAAGGATCACGGCGCCGCCAAAGTGGTGGCCTACTGTACCCATCCGGTGCTCTCCGGTCCGGCGGTCACCAACCTGAGCAACTCCAGGCTCGACGAGCTGGTGGTGACCAACACCATCCCCCTCTCCGAGGAGGCCGCCCAATGCGCCAACATCCGCCAGGTGAGTATCGCCGAGCTGCTGGCGGAGACCATGCGCCGGGTCAGCAACGAAGAGTCGGTGAGCTCCCTGTTCATCGACTGACCTCAGGCATCCGATACGCGATTGACGCAGCGTCTCGCCACGCTGCACGCCCTTTTACATGGAGACACCCATGACCGACCGTCACGATGAAGAGCTCGACGCCGAAATCAACCGCGCCGCCCTCGAGTACCACGAGCAGCCGCAGCCCGGCAAGATCGCCATCCAGGTCACCAAGCCGAACAAGACCCAGCGCGACCTCTCTCTGGCCTACACTCCGGGCGTGGCGGAACCGGTGCGCAGGATCGCCGAGCATCCGGAGAGCGCCTACCGCTACACCGCCAAGGGCAATCTGGTGGCGGTGATCACGGACGGCAGTGCGGTATTGGGCCTCGGCAACGTGGGCCCGCTGGCGGGCAAGCCGGTAATGGAGGGCAAGGGCGTGCTGTTCAAGCACTTCGCCGACATCGACGTGTTCGACATCGAGGTCAACGCCAAGCGACCCCAGGAGTTCATCGAGACGGTCATGCGCATAGCACCGACCTTCGGTGGCATCAATCTGGAGGATATCGCGGCCCCCCACTGTTTCGAGATCGAGCAGTCCCTCATCGAGCAGCTCGACATCCCCGTGTTTCACGACGATCAGCACGGCACCGCCATCATCGCCGCCGCCGGCCTGATCAACGCCCTCGAACTGCAGGGCAAGCGCCTGGACGAGGCTACCATCACCGTTCTCGGGGCCGGTGCGGCTGGAATCGCCATCGTACGCCTGCTGACCAGCATGGGCGCCCGCCGCAACAACATCTACGTCATCGACCGGGGCGGCATCATCCACACCCAGCGCAAGGACCTGAACCCCTTCAAGTGGGCGGTAGCGGCCGATACCGAGAAGCGCACCCTGGCCGACGCCATGCAGGAGTGCGATATCTTCATCGGTGTCTCCGGACCCAACCTGGTCAGCCGCGAGATGATCGCCAGCATGGCGCCGAAACCGGTGGTCTTCGCCCTCTCCAATCCGGTGCCGGAGGTACGGCCGAAACTGGTCGCCAGCGTACGTGACGATGTCATCATGGCCACCGGCCGCAGCGACTATCCCAACCAGGTCAACAATGTGCTCGGCTTCCCCTACATCTTCCGCGGCGCTCTGGATGTACGCGCCACGCGGATCAACGAGGATATGCAGATCGCCGCGGTCAACGCCCTCAAGGACCTGACTCACGAGCCAGTTCCCGGCGAGGTGCTCGAGGCCTACGGCCTGTCCGAACTGGCGTTCGGCCCCGACTACATCATCCCCAAACCGCTCGATCCGCGGCTGCGGGAGAGGGTCTCCGCCGCGGTTGCCCGCGCGGCGGTGGAGAGCGGCGTGGCCAAGGCGCCCTACCCGGAGCACTACCCGCCGCTTGCATAGTGCGGTTTGCCCGGCAGGGTACCCACTACCCCGGATAGGCACGACTGCAGCATACGTGCCGCGAATGGGTGAGCATCAGCGCATACACCCGCGGAGGAATTGCAGTCACTCTGCAGCAACCGACTCGAAAGCGCTAATTGCCGGTGATTCACGACCGATCACGGCCTGAACAGCCCGGGAAAGCCGGCGTCCCGTCTATTCAGACTGGAAAAATAGCCAGATCCTGCTAGAATCGCGCGTCCGCTGTCACGTCAGCGGTCAGGTGCGCCGTTTTGGTCGCGGAACGGCGCTTCATCAAACCCAAACACTGAGCACGGGAGATCGTCATGTCTGCCAATTTCGAAGTTATTGCCCAGTCCCGGACCGACACAGGGAAAGGTGCGAGCCGCCGCCTGCGTCGTTCCGGTCAACTGCCGGGCATCGTCTATGGGGCCCATCAGGACCCTACCATGATCAGCCTGCAACACCATGAGCTGGCCCACGCCCTGGAAAACGAGGCCTTCTACTCCAACCTGTTGACCCTCAAAGTCGACGGCAAGGCCCAGACCGTGGTGCTGAAGGACCTGCAGCGCCATCCGGCCAAGCCCTTCATCATGCATGTCGACTTCCAGCGCGTGCAGGCCGACGAGAAGATCCGCCTGCATGTGCCGATCCACTTCGTCAACGAAGAGAGCTGTCCCGGCATCAAGGCCGGCGGTCAGGCCAGTCATGTCATGTCCGACGTGGAGATCAGCTGCCTGCCCAAGGATCTGCCGGAGTACATCGCGGTCGACATGTCGAAGCTG
>JBNKYJ010000039.1:0-4524 GCA_050300835.1 Sedimenticolaceae bacterium | reverse complement strand
CAAGCCGCACCCTACACTTCGATAGTACGTAGGGTGCGGCTTGCCGCACCGCATGTCGGCTTATGGACAGGGATAGGGGCGGCGCCCTGCCCCACCGCCGATCGAGGCACAATCAACCCGTATGCGCCATCACAAACCGGGCGATCTCCTCCATCGACTGCATGCTCTCTTCCAGCATCGGACCGTAGAGCTGCCAGCAATGGACCATGTCCTGCCAGACCTTCAACTCCACCGGGCTGCCGGCCTGCTCGATACGCTCGGCCACCGTCAAGCTGTCGTCCACCAGCATTTCGTTCGATCCCACATGGATCAGCACCGGCGGCAACCCGGCCATGTCGCTGTAGAAGGGCGTCACCAGGGAGGAGCGCAGATTCCCGTCTACCACATAAGCCCGGTTGAACAGATCGACCAGTTCCTTCGTCAGCAGCGGCGCATCCTGCAACCGGGTGTGGGATTCGCCATCACCCGCCAGATCGAGTGCGGGCGACATCATGACCACACAACCCGGCAGCGGCAGGCCCTCGTCACGCGCGCGTATGGCTGTGGAGAGCGCCAGGTTGCCGCCGGCCGAGTCCCCCGCCAAGCTGATATTGGAGGCGTCGAAACCCTGCTGCAGGGCCCAGCGGTAGGCGTCGAAACAGTCGTCGTGCGCGGCGGGAGCCGGATGTTCGGGTGCCAGACGGTAGTCGATACTGAGCACTGGCGCCGCGGTCAGCTGCGCCAGCTGGGTGGTGATGGCGCGATGCGAACGGGGAGAACCGAACAGAAAGCCGCCACCGTGATAGTAGATCATCAGCCGCCTGCCGTCGCTTCGCGAGGGCCTGAGCCACTCACCTGACCAGGAACCCGAATTCATGGAACTGATCTCCATCCCCTCGGCCACCGGGGTCTGGGCGTTGATCGCTTCGAACCACGCGCGCATGTCTGGCGGCGTGGGACTTTCCGGTGGTGGCGCTTCCGCGGCAAGCTGCAGGATGGCATCGAGCTGTTGTTTTGACATGATTCTCTCCGGTATCGGAATGGAAGACCTGCAGCGCCCTGGCGGGACTACTTCATCTGGATGATCGGCTTGATGGTGCGTCCGCTCTCTGAATCCTCGATCGCCTGGTTGATCTGATCCAGGCTGTAGAACTTCACCAATCGATCGAAGGGGAACAGCCCCTTGGCATAGAGGTCCGCCAGCATCGGGATGAAGGTGTCGGGATTGGCGTCACCCTCCACGATGCCGATCAGGCGGCGTCCGCCGCTCATGAAATGGGTCTCGTCGAGGACGATCTGTGTCTCCGGAGCGGGAGCGCCGAGGATGCCGCAGGTACCCCGTGGTGCGAGCGACTCGACCGCATCTTTGATCACCCCGGGCAATCCGGTGGTGTCGAGCGCGAAGTCGACCCCGAAGCCGGTGATCTCCATGATCTGTTCCGTCACCTTCTGCTGGCCCGGGTTGATGCAGTGGGTGGCGCCCAGCTCTTTGGCCATGGCCAGACGCGCGTCATTCATGTCCACGGCGACGATGGTGGTGGCCCCCACCACCTTGGCCGCCATCACGGCGGAGAGTCCCACCGAGCCGGTACCGAAGACGACCAGCGAGCGGCCCGCCGAGACCTTGAGGGCGTTCATGATCGCGCCGGCTCCGGTCTGGATGCCGCAGGCCAGCGGACCGAGCAGTTCCAGCGGCAGATCCTGCGAGACCTTGACCACGTTGGTCTCGTGGCAGAGCGCGTGGGTGGCGAAAGAGGACTGTCCGAAAAAGTTACCGTGGATCGAATCGCCGTCGCTGCTCAGCGCGCTGGTGCCGTCAGGACGCACGGCAAAGAAGTTGCGGGGGAAGAACTCGTGACAGTAGCTGCTGGCGTGATCGCTGCAACTTGGGCAGACACCGCAGGAGTTGTAGGTCATCACCACATGATCGCCGGGTTTGACCTTTGTAATGCCGCTGCCGACCTGCTCGACCACACCGGCTCCCTCGTGTCCCAGCACCACCGGGAAAGGCGTTGGCAGATGTCCGGCCAACACCACCAGATCAGTATGGCAAACCCCGGTGGCGACGACCCGGACCAGGATCTCATGATCACGCGGCGGCTCCAGGTTGACCGATTCGACAGTGAGAGATCCACCCTGCTCACGGGCGACGGCTGCTTTGATTTCCACGAGGTTACCTCCATTACTACCTTAAGTTATCGCTACCAGCATGCGGCCACGCCCATTGGTACGGGTGCGCACACTTATCAAGCTACCTGATATTAATGGCGTACAACCCTTAAAGTCAATCAGCAACGGGGGTGGGCACGCGATCTTGATACCCGTTACCCAAAGAGAAGGATCGTTATTGCTTGTTTGCAGGCTGTTGCGCCTAAAGATGGATGTGCGTAACAGTTGGGAATAATCCCTCTAACCGGATCGAGATTCCCAGGACCCTTTGCGTACCAGGAGGGAGCAAGACCACTCAAGACTGCGGCAGGCATCAATCAGGCAGACAGACCAAAGGCCGGCCACACTGCTGTCACAATCAACCTCCTCTACTGCGGGAAGAGGAATGGGGTAAAGGGATTGGAAAAGCTAATCCTTCGCTTTCTTGAATTCACTCATCCTGTCCGTTCATGGCCCATATCCCTATAGCCAGCGTACGGGGCCTTTGGCATGCACATCGGCTTCCTGCCGATCTGTCTCCCCATGAAAATCGGAACATGAACTCTTTTTTTAATTGTCTGAAGCTTCTGTAAGTGAATAGAACTTGGCAGCGCAAAAGGCAGCAGACATCACTGATGAATTATTTGGAACAGCAGAGGGGCTGTCTCTTTTCTGCGTATAGCTCAGCGAAACGGATCCCGACTATATCGCGAGTCCCGCTTGTGACAAATCCCACCGCCAATATCTGAACTGTATGATCAACGTCGGCCCCTTTGCGGCCAGGCGCAGGAGGTGCAAACAGCGAAGGAAAATAATGGTCTAACGCTCTCGCAGCACACCCACTGCGCTGCGCAGCTGGC
This sequence comes from Sedimenticolaceae bacterium, assembly GCA_050300835.1. Classification (GTDB taxonomy): domain Bacteria; phylum Pseudomonadota; class Gammaproteobacteria; order Chromatiales; family Chromatiaceae; genus Thiodiazotropha. Next base: position 1,537 of record JBNKYJ010000039.1, on the reverse strand, counting down.
CGTGCAAGGTGGCGATCTCCTTGCTGCTGAGCCCCTTCAGCATCTCCCTTTCCATCTTGGCAATCACCTTATTGCAGCGAGCCAACAGCTGCTTGCCCTCCTTGGTCAAGCTGATCTGGATGATACGTCCATGGTTGGGATCCGGCTTGCGCACTATCCAGCCGTTCTTCTCCATTCCCTTGATCAGTTCGTTGGCCGCCTGGGGGGAGACCATGGTGCGCTCGGCCAGTTTTGCGTTGGATAGTCGCCCACTGCTGCAAAAGACGGAAAGCGCGGTGTATTGACTGAGCGTCAATCCCAGTGGTTCAAGCGCCGTGCGAAACTGGTGTCGCAAAGCCCGTTCGAGGCGACCCACCATGTAGGCAACGCCCAAGGGTCGATTAGCCTGATCCTGCAGCTTTTCCAGCTCCATTTCATCCGACTGCTTATTTGTTGGTTGGCAAAATTTCATTGTCATCTCTTCTCGCTTCGCTTTCCCCATACCCTAAAACTGTTCGGGTTTAATCGGGTTGCGCACATGAAGGCACGAGCATAGAGTATCTTACTTTATCAATCTACTTGATAGTCATTGCGTTTTTTTGACTTATAAACAGACTCGAAAATTTACTTAGAGCACCCTTTATGAACTGCAGCGATCTGGTTGCCATCGATATCCACACCCATGCGGAGATCTCCTGCCGCCATCCGGAGGATGAGGCCGGTCGCGCCTTCGACGAAGCCGCGGAGCGCTACTTCGGCTTCAGCCACCGCCCGACCATGGCCGAGACCGTAGACTACTACCGGGAGCGGCGCATCGGTCTGGTCATGTTCTCCGTCGATGCCGACTTCCAGACCGACCGGCAGCGCATCTCGAACGAGGATGTAGCCAGCATGGCGCAGCAGAACAGCGACATCATGCTCGCCTTCGCCAGCATCGACCCGCACCGGGGCAAACAGGGTCTGCGCGAGGCGCGCCGCCTGATCGAGGAGTATGGCGTTGCCGGCTTCAAGTTCCATCCCACCCTGCAGGGATTTCTGCCCAATGACACCATGGCCTATCCGCTCTACGAGTTGATCAGTGAATATCGCCTGCCGGCACTTTTCCACAGTGGCCACTCCGGCATGGGAACGGGCATGCCGGGAGGAGGCGGACTGCGCCTGAAGTACTCCAATCCGATCCATCTCGATGATCTGGCGGTGGATTTTCCGGAGATGAAGATCATCATCGCCCACCCCTCGTGGCCCTGGCAGGACGAGGCCCTCTCGGTCTGCCTGCACAAACCCAATGTCTATATCGACCTTTCAGGATGGTCGCCGAAATATTTCCCGCCTCAACTGGTGCAGTACGCCAATACACGGCTCAAACACAAAATGCTCTTCGGCACCGACTTTCCCTTGATCACACCGGAGCGCTGGCTGGGTGACTTCGAGAAGGCGGGATTTCGGGATGAGACGAAGCCACTGATCCTGAAACAGAATGCCATGCAGTTGCTGGGTCTGGCTTGAGTGCCACTGAGTGAAGCGGTTATTGGTGGGGGAGGGCCCCACCCTACACCCC
>JBNKYJ010000038.1:0-7261 GCA_050300835.1 Sedimenticolaceae bacterium | reverse complement strand
TGGGTAGGGTGCGGCTTGCCGCACCGAAAACCGAGCTTTAAGTAAGTGCCATTCATCTCACACCCCGCTTTCAGATCCGAGTCGGCAGAAGCATGAGCATCGGGTTGAGTGATTGGCGGGCGAGACGGTCTGACCGCGATTGAAGCACCTTGCGGTGTCGCAGGTCGATCAGGCCTTACCGAGGGTCTTGGAGGGACGCGACGGGCGGGACTCGCCGCTGCGGCCATAGGTCTTGTTGATATCACCGAGGTCCAGCAGCAGGTTGAGTGCCTGATTGACCTGCCGTTGATTCGCCGCCACGGTGGCGCCGTTGATCTCGTTCTGTTCCTGACATGCCTGCAGCAGTTCCAGGTAGCGCTGCCAGGTCTGTTGCAGAGACGGGTTGTCGGAACACGCCTCCAGATAGCTTTCGGTGCCCTGGCGATCGTTGGACAGGCCCTGTTGCCTGAGGAACTGCCGGTGTGCGACAACACTCTTCTCGACGCTCTTGAGTTGCTGTTTCTTACTCGCCAGGAGGGCATCCAGGGCATCGCCCGGTGACGCTTTGAGCAGCTCGAACTCCTGTTTGAGCAGTTCGAGCAGAATCCCTGCCTGCTCAGTCTCCTGGTTCAGGATGCGAAGAAATTGGGTTTGGGCTTCGGGGCGGGTGTCCATGGAGGTCAAGGCAGTGATATCTCCATTGCCAGCATTTTGTCGGCAGCGCTCTGTGGGTCGATGGTGAAGCTGCCGGTGGCGAGCGCACGTCGCACCGCTTCCACCTGTTGGGCGTCGACTACCGGCATGTTGGCGATCCGGCTCTCCAATTCCAGCAGTTTGGATGCCGAGCCGGTGAACTCCACGGTATCGTCCTTGCCCCGGGTCTTGCCCGCCAGGGCGCGGCTGATGGCCGGGTTGACCTGGGTGCGTTGCACGCCGCTGTTGTCACCGACATTCTGCAGACTCTTACTGGTGAGGCTGTTGATTTCAATGGCCATTACTAAACCTCGGAAGCGTGCTTTCGACATGCCGTTATAGCGACCCTGAGCGGAGTTACTTTAACAGCTCCACTGCCGCTTGAGGAGATGTATTCCGCTGCATCAATCGATCGCGACCAGTCCCGACGACACGACTCGGGCCTGCAACCGCTTCTTCGATGACAGGTTTTCCACCGGGATCAGGTCACCGGGATTGCCGTCCCTCAGGGCCTTGCCCCGGCTGCGCACCTCGATCGTGCCGATTGCCGAGACGATGGTGATCTGCTCCCCGCGTTGTACGGTCTTTTCCACCACCAGCATGCTGGGGGTGACCACCTGTCCACGGCGCAGGGTGCGTTTCAGCTGGTTGCCCACCAACTCCTCGACGGTTGTGAAGTGGCCGCGCAGGAGGTGGGTGGTGTCCATGATCTCCAATTTGAGGTCCGTCGATGCGAGTGGATCGCCACGGCCGATGTCACGGGTGGCGACCACCACCGGAAGCTCGAGACCGACATTGGCCGACACGTAGAGCGTCCAGGGCTTGGGACGCTGGCAGCTGACACCTACCGTGGTGCGGCCAAGCGAGATGCCTCCGGGTGGATCGAAGGTCGTCAGCGGCTCGTCGCAACGGTTGAGGCGCAGGCGGTGATCGAGGGGCGAGACCTCGATTTTCAGTTGCTCCCCCTCTTGGCCGAAACTCTGTTGCAGATAAGTATCCACTGCCCCGACGATAGAGGCGTGGCTCTGTATGAGGTTATCGTCGGCCTGCGCCGGACCACTCAACAGCAGCAGGATCGGCAGCCATTTTCGAAAAACGAAAAAACGATGTCGTTGGATCATGAATTCGATGCCTTTGTGTGCGTCTTTCGTCGAAAAAATATGCAAGCACCATGCCTGTCGGCCTGGCGGTGGCCGAAGAGGGCCGAGATAAGGGTGAAGGTATGGTCTGACCGGTTAAAGCTTGATCGCCTGAGGCCGCCATAAAGCATGCAGCAGATAGAAATCAGCGTTCAGAGAAAATCGGAGTGTCATCATGGCAGGTGTACTGGAGGGCATGAATCTTCGCAACATGGTTGCCGGCCAGAATCGGCTGGAACTACTGATGTTTCGACTCCAGGGACGACAACTGTTCGGTATCAATGTATTCAAGGTCAAAGAGGTGGTGCAGTGTCCGCCGCTGACCACCCCGCCGGGTTCCCACCGGGTGATACGCGGGATCGCCAGCTTGCGCGGCAACAATATCCCGGTGATGGACCTGTCTCAGGCCATCGGCAGACCCAAAATGGATAACCCGTCGGACTACTTCATCATCGTTACCGAGTACAATCGGCGCATGCTGGCCTTTCTGGTCGGGGCGGTCGAGCGTATCGTCAATACCCACTGGGAGGATATTCTGCCGCCGCCCAAGGGGCTCGAACGTAGCAGTTACATGACCGCGGTGACGGACATCGACGGCGAACTGGTCGAGATTATCGATGTGGAGAAAGTGCTCAGTGAGGTGCTGGGCATGGAAGAGGAGCTGACCCAGCCGGTGTATGAGACCGGTGCGGACCTGGATCGACTGAAAATCCTGGTGGTCGACGATTCCATGGTGGCCCGCCACCAGATGAAAAAGGTACTCGATACGATCGGTGTCGATGCGATCATGGCAAAGGATGGCGCCGAGGCGCTGAAGCTGTTGCAGGAGTGGGCCGAGGAGGGCAAGATCAGCGACTGGCTGGCGATGGTGATCTCCGACATCGAGATGCCGAAGCTGGACGGCTATTCGTTGGTGACCGCCATCCGCGAGGACAGCAGGTTGGCGGATCTCTATGTGATACTCCACTCCTCACTCAGCGGTGTCTTCAACGAAAGCATGGTGCAGAAGGTTGGAGCGGATCATTTCCTGGCCAAGTTCGTACCGGACGAATTGGCGGAGAGGATCACGGAAAGACTCAAACAACTGGCTTGATCGCGGGATCGGATACAACGACAACACCCATGCAGCACAGATCCTCATCGCAGGCGCTGGTCAATCCGGCGGACTACCTCTTGTTTCAGCAATTCCTGCAGAAGGCCTGCGGCATCCAGCTTGGGCCCGGAAAAGAGTATCTGGTTTCGAGCCGGCTCACCGGTCTCCTCAAGGAGGCCCGGATCGACTCCCTGGGTGAGTTGCTGAAGCGGCTCAATTCGCCGGCCAACTCACAGCTCAAGACCCGGGTCATCGACGCCATGACCACCAACGAGACCTTCTGGTTTCGCGATATCGGCCACTATATCCTGCTCAAGGAGACCATACTGCCCGATCTCAACAAGCAGCGAAGCGGCGGTCCCATCCGGATCTGGTCGGCCGCCTGCTCCAGTGGCCAGGAACCCTATAACATCAGCATGATCGTGGAGGAGTACGAGTCGAAGTACGGCCGCGGACGTTCGGTGCAGGTCGAAGCCACCGACATCTCCAGTAAGATGCTGACGGAGGCTCGCGCCGGTGTCTATTGCGGTCTCACAGTGGAACGCGGTCTGACCAATGAACAACAGAAGCGGTTCTTCGTGCCCAAGGATCACTGCCTGGAGGTGCGGCCGGAGATCAAGCGCCGGGTCACTTTCCGCGCGCTCAACCTGGCCAACAGCTTCCAGGGCATGGGCAAGTTCGATGTGATCTTCTGCCGCAATGTGCTCATCTACTTCGCCAACGATCTGAAGAAGGATATCGTCGATCGTATGGCCAACATCCTGAATCCGGGAGGCTATCTCTTCCTGGGTTCGACCGAGTCGATCAATCAGCTGACCAACCGCTTCGAAATGAAAGTGGGCCACGGCGGCATCTCCTACCGACTCAAATCCTGAGCGGCAAACCGTTGCCGTTTTGACCGGGCTATTGCCGGTCCTGTTGCCGGGAATCTTCAAGTGATTTCTTTATAACGCAAAGGGCGCAAAGAGACGCAAAGCCCGCAAAGGATTTAAGGCAAGGGGTGAGTCCTGCGATTCGTGAGCTGGAATGCAGCATGAGCCAGACACCGCAATAACAATAAATTTCAATTAGTTATCTGGCCTCACCCCTGACGCTGTCCATACTCGATCCTGACGATGCGAAAAAAAACAATAATTCACTTTGCGTGCTTTGCGTATCTTTGCGCCCTTTGCGTTATATAAAACTTTCCATAAACACACCCCAAGCTAAAGTCGAAGTCCGGCTGGCACGATCTCTGCAATCCTGTCGGTGAGTCATTGGTTTTGGAGTCAGCGATGAAGTTCGACGACGCATTCGGCATCCATGAACGGGCCCTGCTGCTGCGCTCCCAGCGCGCCGAGGTGCTCGCCGCCAATCTGGCGAATGCCGACACCCCCGGCTACAAGGCGCGGGATTTCGATTTCAAGGCGATGCTGGCCAACGAGGTCGACAACAGCTCGCGCCTGCGCACCACCCAGAGCGGTCACATTCAGACCGAAGCGGGGATGGTGCCTCCCGCGCAACTGCTCTACCGCACACCGATGCAGCCCTCGCTGGACGGTAACACGGTCGATACGGAGCAGGAGCACACCGCTTTCAGTGCCAATGCCGTCGAATACCAGGCCACGCTGACCTTCATCAAAAGCAAGATCGCCGGCATCCGCAAAGCGATCAGTGGTGAGTGATGCGGAATCCATAAGGAGAGCTATCAAACATGTCCATGTTCAAGATTTTTGATACCGCCGCTACGGGAATGAGCGCCCAGAGTCTGCGCCTCAATCTGGTGGCCAGTAACATGGCCAACGCGGATGCGGTCAGCAGCAGCATCGATCAGACCTATCGCGCGCGCCAGCCGGTGTTCAAGTCGATGCTGGATCAGCTCAATCCCGACGGGGCGGCTGCCGGCGTGAAGATGGTCGGCGTGGTTGAGAGTCAGGCGCCGCTGGTGCAGGAGTACGCGCCGGATCACCCCCTGGCCAACGAAGCGGGCTATATCTTCCGGCCCAATGTCAACATGGTGGAGGAGATGGCCAACATGATGTCCGCCTCCCGGTCCTACCAGAGCAATGTGGAGGTCGCCAACGCGGCCAAGCAACTGCTCATCGCCACCATCCAAATGGGTCAGTAAGGAGTCGATCATGAGCGCCGTCAGCAGCAACTACGAGACCTACGTCAATCTGGGATTGACCGCTACGGAAGAGAGTGATGCCAGCAGCAGTCAGCTCGGGCTTGAGGATTTCATGAATCTGCTCGTTACCGAGCTGACCCATCAGGATCCGACCAAGCCGATGGAGAATACGGAGCTGGCGACCCAGGTTTCCCAGTTCGCCACGGTTTCCGGCATCGGCGATCTGAACACCTCGTTCGATGGTTTTGCCAACAACATGCTGGCGCAACAGACAATCCAGGCCTCCTCATTGATCGACCGTGAGGTCATGATCGAGAGCTACCTGGGTGTGTTGCCCAGCGGCGGCTCACTGAGTGGTGCGGTCTATCTGCCTTCCTCGGGCTCCAACGTGACGCTTCAGGTGAAGGACAGTTCGGGGGCGCTGGTGCGCGAACTCTCCCTGGGGCAGCACGAGTCGGGCATGGTGGAGTTCTCCTGGGATGGTATGACCAACGACGGCGACTATGCCGATGCGGGCAACTATACGATTTCAGCCAGCGCCACCATCGATGATACGGAGACAGCGCTCTCTACCCTCGTCTACGCCACCGTCGACAGTGTCAGTGTCGGTAGCAGCAGCGGGGTTCTGGTCAATCTCGACGGCCTCGGTTTGGTCTCGATTGATGATGTTCTTGAAATCCACTGAATGTTCTAGAGAGGTATTACCATGGCATTTCGCATCGCACTGAGTGGTCTGGATGCGGCCTCCACCGACCTGGAGGTCACCGGTCACAATATTGCCAACGCCAGCACGGTGGGCTTCAAGGAGTCCCGTGCCGAGTTTGCCGATATCTACGCCAACTCCATCAACGATGTCAGCAGTTCGGTTCCCGGCCGCGGCGTGCGGGTCGCCCGCGTGGCCCAGCAGTTCGGCCAGGGCAGCACCGAGTTCACCTCCAATAACCTGGATCTGGCGATCAGCGGCGAGGGCTTTTTCGTCCTGGCTGACAGCGACGGTGGACTCACCTATACCCGGGCGGGGGCCTTTACGGTCGACCGGGACGGTTTTGTGGTCAACTCCTCCAATGCCCGGCTGCAGGTCTATCCGCGCATAGGCACCACCGGCAACCTGTTCGATACCAGCTCCACCAGTGATCTGAATCTGCCGGTGGTTTCGGGCGATCCGCAGGCCACGACCGGTGTCGAAGCCACCCTCAATCTGGATGCCTCCGAGGCGGTGCCGACGGTGCTGCTCGATCCCACGGCGGCATCGTTTACCTATCCGCCCGATGTGGATAGCTACAACCACTCTACCTCGACCACGATCTACGACTCCCTGGGATCCTCCCATACGGTGACCATGTTCTACAGCAAGGTGGCCGATAACCAATGGAATGCATTCACTTTCGTCGACGGTACCTATGTCACCGTCGGCGGCAACGCCAATGCCGATATCCAGTTCGATACCTCCGGCGCCCTGTTGACCAGTACGGGCGATGTGGACGCCACCGGCAATGTCACCATCGATACCTTCAATCCGGGCGGTGGTGCGGCGGACATTACCGGGCTGACCTTCGACTATAGCGCCACCACGCAGTTCGGTGCTGAATTCGCGGTCAATGAACTGACTCAGGACGGCTTCACCTCCGGTCGTCTCAGCGGTGTCGAAGTGGACAACTCCGGCATCGTCTTCGCCCGTTTTACCAACGGCCAGTCAGAGCCTTTGGGTATGGTGGCGCTGGCCCGCTTCACCAATGTTCAGGGTTTGCGCCAGGTCGGCGATACCAGTTGGGCTGAATCGTACGCCTCGGGCAATGCACAACTGGGCGAAGCGGGGACTTCCAGTTTCGGTCTCATCCAGTCGGGTGCGTTGGAGAACTCCAATGTGGATCTGGCCACCCAGCTGGTCAATCTGATTACCGCACAGCGCAACTTTCAGGCCAATGCCCAGGTGATCACGACGGCTGACGCCATCACTCAGTCGGTCATAAACATCCGTTAAGGTCTAACAGGGTACGCGGGCCGCCGGCTTTCTCCCCAAGTGTGCGGGGGAGGGGGTCGGCGGTTTTTTGTGAAGGGTTTTGAGTTTTAAGTGATGAGTTTTGAGTTGTGGCGTTCGCTGCGCTCACGAGTTTTATACCCCCTCTCCCTGGCCCTCTCCCGCAAGGGGAGAGGGGACGCATGGATCGAGCGCCGGCGCGAAAAGCGGTTTGATTCCACGGCCAGACGGGAAGCGTTCGATGTCCTCGAAAAGCACATTCCCTCTCCCCT
>JBNKYJ010000037.1:0-6735 GCA_050300835.1 Sedimenticolaceae bacterium | reverse complement strand
TGAAAATCACTCGCCACCGCTGCGCTCCCAGAGAAACTCCGCGATATGCCGGGTCTCGGGCCCTTCACCCTGCCATTCGAAAGCACCGCCGATATTCATCAGACAGCCGCTGTCCTGGCTCACCACCAGTCGCGCGCCGCTATCGCGCAGGGCCCGGGTCTTGTCCTCCACCATGGCGGCGGAGATCTGCGGCTGCTTGACGGCGAAGGTGCCGCCGAAACCACAGCACTCCGCCTTGTGGTCCTGCTCCACCAGTTCCACCCTGTCGAGTTGCGCCAGCAGCGACTCCGCCGCATGAGCCATGCCCATCTCGCGACGTGTCGAACAGGAGGTGTGTAGGGCCACCCGCACCGGCGCGCCCCGGTCCTGCAGACTGATCTTCAGTACATCGTTGAGGAAACCGGTCAGCTCCCAGACACGCGCCGCGACTGCCACCGCCTGCCGGTACCGATCGGTACCCTCGAACAGACGGGGATAGTGGTGTTTCATCATTCCGGCGCAGGAGCCCGAAGGAACCACGATGGGATAGTCGGCGGAAAACAGGTCCAGCTGGGCCGCCGCCACCCGACGCGCCTCCTCCCGGTATCCCGAGTTGTAGGCGGGCTGTCCACAGCAGGTCTGATTGCGGGGAAAGATTACCGACAGGCCCTCGCGCTTCAACAGCGCCATGCCGGCCAGACCGGCCTTCGGATAGAAGAGATCCACCAGACAGGTGGCGAAAAAGTAGACGCTGTCGGGACGTGGTTGGCCTGGCACCTCTGCTACGAACCTCGGTTTCGAAAGGACTAGGAGTGAGTCGATTGTCCGCGCTCACGACCGGATGCGTCGAGATTGACACCCAACGGCCCGATGAAGATATCGTGAACCGTCAGCCCAGTATAGGCCAACACGGCCCATGGAGTGGACAGGCAATTGAGCCAAGGCCAAGTCACTGAACCGCCGGTCAGCGAACTCGAAGGCGTTCGAGGCGTCTCATAACCATCAGGCAGAGATAATGATTGCGGCCGGATTTGCCGCCCCCACACAACAATGACTACTGCGAGAGGCACAGGATTCATGAACGGCATAGACCCCTACGCCTATATGCAACGGCTCTCCCATGACCTCGACTCCCTGTCGGAGCGGGACGAGATCGTGACCGCGCTCGACGAAATGGAGTATCTTTTCGAGATCATTCCACCGGAGCTGCAGGACAACGCGGAGCAGTTGATCCACCTCCTGCGACAGAAACTCGAACACACCATCTGAAGCCCTATGACTGAACTCGGACACGTGGTCTATTACGTACGCGATCTGGAAGCCTCGCTGAGGTTCTATTCGCAGGCGGTCGGCCTGCAGGTAAAAGGCCGGATCTTCAACAATCGCGCCGCCGTGCTGACCGGCGGTCGTTCCCACCACGAGCTGTTGCTGATCGAGGTGGGCGAGGCCGACGGCCCCCTTGCGGGCCGACGCATCGGCCTCTATCACGTCGGCTGGCGCATCGGCGACGACCTGGACGCCCTGCGCCAGGCACGGGATCGATTGGCGGCCCTCGGCTATCCGCTGGAGGGGATGTCGGACCACACCGTGAGTCAGAGCCTCTATCTGAGAGACCCGGACGGCAATGAAGTGGAGCTGTTCGTGGACGATCCCGGATTCGACTGGTCGCAGGACGACAGCTGGATGGAGGCGCCGGTCAAACCCCTGGCTCTGTAGTCTGCGGATTTCGTTGCCCGCGGACTCACCCTGCGGCGAAGAAGGGGATCATTTCGAGCGCGTGTTGTGTTCGTCGTTCTCTTTCTGCTCGCTGCGATTCTCGGCCTTGAGTTCCTCCCGCCGGTAACGCTCCACCACCTTGCCCAGGGCCTGGGTGCGGGTGTGCTTCTGCTTCCAGTTGTCCTTCTGCGTGGTGTGATTCGCCATGCTGGCGGCCACCACCTTCTCCTGCTGTTTGATCGCGGCGTCCAGTTTGGCCAGAAAGGCCCGGTACTCCTGCAGCTGGGTGACGCTCATGCCCTGGGCCGCCACCGCGTTAAAACGCTCCAGGTACTCCTGATGATACAGCTTCAGTTGCAGCAGCTTGGCCTCTTCCTGCGCCAGATGTTGACGCGCCTGACCCATGGTGCGCGCCGCGTTGCGCTCCCGGCTGGCGGCGACCTTCTGCACCGGTTTGAGCCGTTTGGAAGGTGACATGACGGATTATCCTCTCTGCTGATTCAGGGTTTGCGGCAGGCTGAGACTTTCGGGCACCTCGATCTCCTCCTCCTGGTCCGGGAACAGCGCTTCCAGCTCATCCAGGCTCTGCGCCAGATTCACCGGCGTGTACATGTCCTGCCGCAGAAACCCGTTCAACGCCGGCATGGCCGAGATCGCTATGTCGATCTGTTCGTCGCTGCCCTGCTCGTAGGCCCCCACGTTGATCAGATCCCGATTCTGCTGATACAGGGAGTATAGATGCTTGAACGAGCGGGCGGCCTCCTGATGGCCATAGGTGGTGATATCGTTCATGGCCCGGCTGATCGAGCCCTCGATGTCGATGGCGGGATAGTGGCCGCTGTCGGAGAGCTGCCGCGAGAGCACGATATGGCCGTCGAGAATGGCCCGCGCCGCGTCCGCGATGGGGTCGTTCTGGTCGTCGCCCTCGGTCAGCACGGTGTAGAAGGCGGTGATCGATCCGCCCCCCTTGTCGCCGTTGCCTGCCCGCTCCACCAGCTGTGGCAGCTTGGCGAAGACCGACGGCGGATAACCCTTGGTGGCGGGCGGTTCGTGGATGGCCAGCGCAATTTCGCGCTGGGCCTGGGCAAAACGGGTCAGGGAGTCCATCAGCAGCAGCACGTGCTTGCCCTGGTCGCGGAAATATTCGGCGATGCTGGTGGCCAGCATGGCGCCGTGCATGCGGCGCAGGGGTGGATTGTCGGCCGGCACCGCCACCACCACGGCCCGCTTCAAGCCCTCCTTGCCGAGGATGTTCTCCACGAACTCCTTCACCTCGCGTCCGCGCTCGCCGATCAGTGCCACCACGGTGACGTCGGCATTGGTATAGCGGGTCATCATGCCGAGCAGCACGCTCTTGCCCACGCCGGAGCCGGCGAACAGACCGAGCCGTTGACCGCGGCCCACGCTGAGCAGGGCGTTGATGGCGCGCACGCCCACGTCCAGGGGTTCCCGGATCGGCGTGCGGGCCAGGGGATTGAAGGTCTTGCCGGTGAGCGGCCGGTGCTCCTCGCTGTGGATCGCGCCCAGGCCGTCCAGCGGCAGACCGGCGCCGTCGATGACGCGGCCCAGCAGATGGTCGCCCACCACCGCTTCGCAGACCCGGCCGGTGGGGATTACCCGCGCGCCCTGCTCCAGGCCCTGGATATCGCCGGTGGGCATCAGGTAGAGGCTCTCCTCGCCGAAGCCCACCACCTCGGCCTCGATATGAGTGCCGTTGCTGCTGACGATGTCGCACTGTCCGCCGATGGCGGCGCGGCAGCCGATCGCTTCCAGGGTGAGGCCGACCATGCGGGTCAGGCGTCCCTCCACCACCAGGCCGCGGTCGTCGCCGAGCCGGTCCTCGTAGCGTTTCAGTCGCTGCGCCCAAAGTTGCTGACGATCTTTGCCCAGCAGGCTCTCCATCTATTCACCCTCCTCCTGGTCATCGACCGATCTGGCACCCGCCAGCAGGGGTGCGATCAGGCTCGTGAGCCGCGAGTCCAGCGTGGCGTCGATCTGGGAGGTCTCGGTCACCACCTTGCAACCACCCCGGTTGATCACCGGGTCCTCCACCAGCTGCCAACCCACTTCGGTATCGCCCAGTGAGTAGATCTCGCGGATCAGCTCGGCGTCTTCCGGATGCACCAGCAGGCGCACGTTGCGGGAGTTGACCGGCAGGATGGAGAGGGCCTCGCGCACCACGCCGATGATCAGATTGGGGTCGCTTTTCACTTCGCGCCGTACCAGCTGGCGCACGATGGCGATGACCAGGGAGAGCAGCTCCCGCTCCACCTGGTTGTCGAGTTCACGCAGGGGCTGTTCGAAACTCTTCTGCAGGTGCTCGAGCTGTTGTGTATAGTGCTCCAGCTGTTTCCTGGCCTGCTCCAGTCCTTCCTTGTGGCCGAATTCAAAACCTTCTCGCCGCCCGCTTTCGTAGCCCTCTTCATAGGCCGCCTTCTGCAGCCGCTCCAGTTCCTGTGCCGTGGGCGGAGCCGACGGCGGCTGCACGGTACGCTGCTCGGCCAGCTTGCCGCCTTGGATGTCCGGGGGCAGCCATTGTCTGACCTGGGCAGCCGGATCGGAATCGGTCTTAGATGAACTCATCACCGCCGCCTCCCAGATTGATCTCGCCGGCGTCGGCCAGGCGGCGTGCTACCACCAGAATCTCCTTCTGAGCGGCCTCGACATCGCTGATTTTGGCCGGTGCGGCCGCCTCCAGATCGTCTTTGAGCATTTCGGCGGCACGTTTGGACATATTCTTGAAGATCTTGTCCTTGAGACCTTCGTCGGCGCCGCGTATGGCCAGCAGCAGTTGCTCGGTGCTGACTTCGCGCAGCAGGGTTTGGATGCCGCGGTCGTCGACGTCGATCAGGTTCTCGAACACGAACATGTTGTCCTGCAGCTCCTGACTCAGGTCGGCGTCGACCTCGGTGATCTCCTCCATCAGCTTGCTCTCGACCGCGCCGTCGAGCATGTTGAGGATCTCGGCGGCGGTCTTGACTCCGCCCAGATTGGAGGACTTCACGTTGGTGGCGCCGGAGAACTGCTTCTCCAGTATCTCGTCCAGCTCCTGCAGGGCGGCGGGCTGGATGCCGTCGAGAGTGGCGATGCGCATGATGACGTCGGTGCGCACCCGTTCCGGGAACTGGCTGACCACCTGCGCCGCCTGGTCGCTCTCCAGGAAGGAGAGCACGATGGCGATGATCTGGGGATGCTCCAGCCGGATCAGCTCGGCGATGGCGCGTGGGTCCATCCATTTGAGCTGTTCCAGCCCCTTGCTGTTGCGGCCCAGGAGAATGCGGTCGATGACGCCCCCCGCCTTGTCCTCGCCGAGGGCGTTGGTGAGCATGTTGCGGATATATTCGTCGGAGCCGAGACCGAGGGCGGTCTGCTTTTCCAGGGTGGAGACGAATTGGCGCATGACGCCTTCCATGGTGTCGGTGGTGACGTCGGTCAGACTGGCCATGGCCAGGCCCACGTCCTGCACCTCCTTTGGCCCCATGTGACGCAACAGCTCCGCGGCATCCTTCTCGCCCAGGGCCAGCAACAGGATGGCGGCACGTTCCACGCCTCCTATCCTGTGTACTTCCTCCTTGGAAACGGAGGCGAGTTCGGCTGCTTTCTGTTTAGTGTCTGCCATCTTCGGAGATCCACTTTCTGACGACCTGGGCGACCCGCTTCGGGTCTTCGGCAATCATATTACGCGCGGCGTCCAGGGTCTTCTCGTAACTGCGCGGACCCGGCAGATGGAGGGAGCCGTCATCCGACCCCAGGCCGGGGTATTCACCGCCGCCCTCCATGCCGGCCGGATAACCGGCGGGATACCCCCCCGCTCCTCCGGCCCCCGCGCCGGCGGTGGCCATCTCACGAGGAGTATGGACCACGGCGGCCTGACGCAACAAACGTGACATGGCCGGACGCAGCACCACCAGGATCAGCAGCAGCGCCAGCAGCCAGCCGCCGGCCTGGCGTACCAGATCCCAGAACCAGGTCTCCTCCCACATGGGCACTTCCGGCAGCGGTTCGGGGTCCGCCGGGACGAAGAAGGGCTCGCTGACGACCTGCACGCTGTCGCCGCGCATCATGTCGAAGCCGATGGCATCCTTGACCAGGTTGGCGATGCGGGTGATCTCTTCCGGGGTCCGCTCGACCACCACCGGCTGGCCGTCGTCGCCGGGTACGGTGCGGTCGTTGACCACCACGGCGACGGAAAGCCGACGCAGACGGTTGTTGGGCAGGCGGGTGTGGCTGACGGTCTTGTCGACCTCGTAGTTGCGGGTGGCCCGCTTGCTGGTGTTCAGCGGGGTGCCGCCCTCCTCGCCGGCAGCGCCAGCACCGGCCACCTCAGGCGCGACACCCGCCGCAGGCGGCTGGTTGGAGAGCGCCCCGGGCACGCCCTGGACTTCGCTCAGCAGGCTGCGCTGCTCGTTAATCTGCTCCGAACGCAGGGCGTTGGCGTCCGGGTTGTAGTACTCCTGGGTCTGTTCGGTGATGGTGAAATCCAGGTCCGCCGTGACCTCGGCGCGCAGATTGTCGCGGCCCACCAGCGGGGCCAGGATATCCTCGATGCGCTGCTTGTAGTGGTCTTCCAGACTCCGCGTGAATTCGAACTGGCTGCTGTTGAGCTCCATCTCGCGATAATCCTGCTTGGAGCTGAGGAGATGACCGCGCTGATCCACCACGGTGACATGGCCGACCTCCAGCTCCGGCACGCTGGCGGCGACCAGATGGGAGATCGCCTCCACCTGGCCCTTTTCGAGGGTGCGCCCCGGATAGAGCTTCACCACCACCGAGGCGCTGGGGAATTTGCGCTTGCGGATGAAGACCGACTGTTTGGGTGTGGCCAGGTGGACCCGCGCCGACTCGACACTGGCCATGGTCGTGATGGAACGGGCCAGCTCACCCTCCAGGGCACGCTGGTAGCGGGCCGTCTCCACCAGACGGCTGGTGGTGAAACCGGTCTCCTCCTGCATCAGTTCGAAGCCGACCGAGCCCGATTGCGGCAAACCCTGGCCGGCAAGTTTCATCCGCGCATCGCGCAGATCGCCGCTGGGCACCATG
>JBNKYJ010000036.1:0-22610 GCA_050300835.1 Sedimenticolaceae bacterium | reverse complement strand
GCAAGCCGCACCCTACACAATCGGCTAGGACGTAGGGTGCGGCTTGCCGCACCGTGGAGTTCATTGATCGAGTGACTTGAGTGGCATCCACTGTCAGCATTTCGCATAAGCAGGGCGATTCCGATCAGCTTCATTCACTGCGCCGACCATTCGCTTCTGAGAGCAATAACGCCATTTTTTACCGTGTTTCTCCGCCTGCTCGGTCAGTTCAGCGGTGCTATAAACCCTTGACCGGCTGATGCCACGTCAGCCCTGACAGCAGGTTTCCCATTCCACCCACCATCGATCAACATCCCAGGAGAGCATCATGAGTAAAGTTCTCAAAGAAGTTCTCGAAGCCAACAAGGACTATGCCAGCGATTTCGGTGACAAGGGCGATCTGCCCATGCCCCCGGGTCGCCATTTCGCCATCCTGACCTGCATGGATGCCCGACTCGATCCGGCCAAGTACGCCGGTCTTGCCGAGGGTGACGCCCATGTGATCCGCAACGCCGGCGGACGCGCCAGCGATGACGCCATCCGCTCGCTGGTCATCTACTACAAGCTGTTGGGCACCCGGGAGTGGTTCGTCATCCACCACACCGACTGCGGCATGGAGACCTTCACCGACGAGATCATGCGCGATCTGTTGGCCAGCAGCCTGAAGACCGCCACTGTCGACGAGACCGGCTGGCACGACTCCGGCGAGGGCCCGGGTTCCACCGAGGGTCGCTTCATCGACTGGCTGACCATATCGAACAACGCCAAGAGCGTGGTGGAGGACGTCAAGCGTATCCGCGAGCACCCGCTGGTCCCCGGCGATATCCCGATCTACGGCTATATCTACGACGTCAAGTCGGGACGCCTGCAGGAAGTCCCGGAGGCCACCCAGGTCGGCAAGAGCCGTCGCAAGACCTCAGCCGCCGCCTGAGCGCTTCGATCGCTGAAACCATAGGACCGACGACGTCTGCGGTTTCAGCGATCGGCGCCAGCTGGCATCTGCGGCCTGTACCCGCCTCGTCCCCTATTCCAGCTCCATCGATTCCCCCTCTTCAGCTGCGAAGGTGCAAACGCGGAAAGTTACCAAGTCACAAAAGGATAGGCTCGATTCCTAAACAGGATTCATGCTTCCTGCACAGCCTGCACGGGACTTTAATACCACCGTCGTCACAAAAACCTGCCCTCAACCTTGCACAATCGATGAATGGCTACTATATAAGTATTTAATTATTTTCTTTGCGAGGTGTCGTGATGGAAGAGATGTTACAGATCAGCTGCGCCGAGCTGCGTGAGATGGCCGATATCAGCCCGGAAGAACTCGAGGTGATCATCGAAATGATGATCGAAGCGGAAGAGGAGTTGTGTGACGATTTGAACTGAGCAACAGCTCTCCGCCAATAAAAAAAGCCCGCCTGCTGGCGGGCTTTTTCGTTCTCGGCAATAAGCCGCTCGATCAGTTGATCGACTGGTAGTAGTCAATCAGGATCTGGGCCACCTCGGGACGGGAGAACTCCTTCGGCGGCGCGATACCGTTGCCCAGCATCTCACGTACCTTGGTGCCCGAGAGCAGTACGAAGTCCTCCTTCTCGTGATCGGGGGCTTCGCACATCATCACCACCTTGTTGAGCTTCTTCGACCAGGCGGTGTGGTCGGCCTTGAAGATCTCGATCTCCAGAGCGCCGGCGGGGACCTCCTCCTCGAAGATGGTCTGGGCGTCGAAGGCGCCATAGTAGTCGCCGACACCCGCATGATCGCGGCCGATGATGAAGTGGGTGGCGCCCATGTTCTGGCGAAAATAGGCGTGCAGCACCGCCTCGCGGGGCCCGGCATAGAGCATGTCGAAACCGTAACCAGTGACCATGGCGCTGTTGGGCGGGAAGTAGAGTTCGACCATCTTGCGGATGGCGGAATCACGCACGGGAGCGGGGATATCACCCGGCTTCAGCTTACCCAGCAGCATGTGGATCACCAGGCCGTCACAATCGAGACGATCCATGGCCATGTGGCAGAGCTCTTCATGAGCCAGGTGCATCGGGTTGCGGGTCTGGAAGGCGACCACACGCTTCCAGCCGTGCTCCATGATCTCGTTGCGGATCTCGACCGCGGTACGGAAGGTGTCGGGAAAATCCTCCTGGAAGTAGGAGAAATGCAGCACCTTGATGGGACCGGAGATGGCCACCCGGCCCTGGCTGTTGAATGTCGCCACGCCGGGATGTTCCATGTCGGTGGTGCGATAGACCTTCTCGGTCATGATCGTCATCTGCTCGTCGCTGACCGTCTCGATGGCCTCGATGTCCATCACCGCCAACACCGGATTGCCCTCCAGGTTGGGGTCGCGCAGCGCAATGCGCTTGGCATCACCGATGGCGTCGGTATTCTCCAGCAGGCAGAGCACCGGCACGGGGAAGAAGCTGCCGTCGGTCAGGGTCATCTTCTCGGCGGCACCCATGGCATCGGCCAGGTTCATGAAGCCCTGCAGCGGGCTGAAATAGCCGCCACCCATCATCACCGCGTTACCGGCGGCCTGGGAGCTGATCATCACGGACGGCAGGGACTCCGCTTCGTGAGACAGCTTGTGGTGCTCATCGGGATCGTAGACAAAAAGAGGTTTCAGTTCTGAGGAACCTACGGGGTTGATCATGACGTTTCGTCTCCTTCGCTTTTTTGATCGCTGGATCCGCTGCGCAGCCGTTCGCTCTTCTCAATCTCAGCCCTGCCGAGAAGCCCGCGTGGTTTACGTGCCTGAGAATACCTGCCCAACAGATAATCTATTTTTTAAGATAAACAACTTAATATGTTGTTTTTTATTAACTTTTGACCTTGTATTTTCTTCGGGGTCAATTTCAAACAGGCCATACCCTAACACAATGTCAGGTTATCCAACCCCATTTTATTTTTATGTCGTCAGCAAAATATCTACTCGGTGCTTTGCCGGCCATCGATGCTGCAGGGCAACACTTCACACCTCATTTCGCAGCAGATCGATCAGACCGCTGTGACGCATCAGTGACCGGGTCACGGCCTGGCGAAAGAGCTCCGGAGAGGCGGTCAGGGCAAACCGCCTGCGGGTGCGGGTGATGGCGGTATAGATCAGTTCCCGGCAGAGCACCGGGCTCATCTGTTCGGGAAGCAGCAGCAACACCTGATCGAACTCCGAACCCTGGCTCTTGTGCACCGTCATGGCGTAGACGGTCTCCACCGCCGACAGGCGGGCCGGTGCGATCCAACGGATCGGATCATCGGCTGCAGGAAAAGCGACCGCCAGCCGCTCGGGCTGGTCCGGATGGGGTGCGACGATGCCCACATCCCCGTTGTAGAGCCCCAAAGCATAGTCGTTGCGCGTCACCATCACCGGCCGTCCCGGATACCATTCACGATCCAGGCTCACCCGCCCCAGCCTGACCAGGTGGCGGAGGATCGTGCGATTCATCCGCTCCACCCCCTGAGGCCCTCCGCGCAGGGCGCAGAGCAGTCTGAACTCCCGCAGCAGTGTGAACAACTCCTCCACCGGCGCCGCCTCCGCCAGGCGGTCGAACAGACGGGTGTAGCGCTCGGCCGCGAACAAGGCCGGATCCCGTTTCGACCAGACCAGGCCCTGCTCCTCAGTGGCCGATTCCATGAGACTCACCGCCATCGCCTCATCGCCCTGATTGACCGCTTTCGCCAAGCGGCCGATGGGGCTGTCGTTGCCGAATCGATAACTCCTTCTGAGCAGGGTTACGTTATCGGACAGGGCGCCTGTCGAGACCGGATGCTCGGCAATGGTCTCACCGCTCAGCGCGCTGAGTTGCTGCGTGAAGCCAGGTCCGGCGCCCTCACAGCCGTGACAGATATCCCCCAGCACCGCGCCGGCCTCCACGGAAGCGAGCTGATCCCGATCGCCCAGAAGGATCAGGCGGGCCTTCTCCGGCAGGGCCTCCAGCAGGCTCGCCATCAACGACACATCCACCATCGAAGCCTCGTCGAGGATCAGCAGATCCAGCGGCAGCGGATGCTCCCTGTGGTGGCGATAGCGGGTCCCCGTCCGCGCCACCCCCAGCAGACGGTGCAGGGTGACCGCCTGTTCGGGGATGGCCGCCAGCAACTCGGCCGGGAGGGGCAGTTGCCGTTTACTGCCGCGAATCGACTGTTGCAGGCGGGAAGCCGCCATACCGGTCGGCGCGGCCAGGGCGATGCGCAGGGATTCGCCACCCGGCTGTTGCCGCAACAGCGCCAGAATACGCACCACCGTGGTGGTCTTGCCGGTTCCGGGGCCACCCGAGATGACGCTCAGCCGCTGCAACACCGCGGATACGGTGGCCACCTTCTGCCAATCGGTCCCGGCTTCCCCCTCGACGGGCGGAAACAGGGTCTCCAGTCCCGCGCGCAGGACGCCCGTGTCCACATCGCCCGCCGGCTCCGCCGCCCGTTGCAGCAGCTGGCGCCCCAGCCGCTGCTCATACTCCCAATAGCGGTGCAGATAGAGCCGGTTGCCGTCATCGAGTATCAACGGCTGCCACTCCCCGGGCCGGCCCACGATCCCGCTCTGCATGAGACGCTCCCGCCAAGGCGCCAAAGCGGGCAGGGCCAGCGCCTGCGGCGTTTCAGCCAGCAGCTCCCCGCCGGCCAGCGCATCGAGTTCAAGACAGACATGACCCTCGCGGCGGGCGGCACTGGTGAGGGCGGCCGTCACCCCCACCAACTCATCGGACGCTCCGGCGGCGTCCATCAGGAAGCGCGCGAAATGGAGATCCAGCGGCCCGATCAGCCGCGCCTCCTGGAGCTGTTGCAAGCGAAACTCAGGCCGGTTCATGACTCACCTGCCGCATCAGCTTGTCCAGGGCGTCAACGAACCCACGCGGGGGTCGCTCGGCGACGACGCCGTACTCCGACCCGGTATGCGGGGTGATGCCACGCAGGAAGAGGTAGTAGACCCCGCCGAAGTGGCGCTCGTAGTCGTAGTTCGCCAGACGCCGTCCAAGATAGCGATGCAGGGCCAGGGTATAGAGCGCGTACTGCAGCGGATAACCGTGCTCCAGCATGGCTTCCCGCAGTGCGCCCTGGTGGTAGTCGTCGACCCCGGAGCCCAGCCAGTTGGACTTGTAGTCGACCAGGTAGTAGCGCCCCTCCCATTCGAAGACCAGATCGATGAACCCCTTGACGAAGCCCTGCAAGCGTCCGCCGGCGACGCAGCCCAGGCCCGCGGCCATCTCCGGCACGGCACTGAATCGGTGCTCCTCGCCGAGTCGGCTTATGGCACTGGTGTCGAGTCCGCGCACCGGAAAATGAAACCCCATCTCGTCGACCCGTCGTGCCCTCCCCACCTGGCTCAGCTTAAGCCCCTGTGCGTTCAGTGGCGTCTCGACCAGATCCTGCACCATCCTCACCACAACCGGCACCCAACCGGCGTCGATGGCGTGTTGGCCCAGCTGCTCGGCGACGGTGGCGGAGAGTTCGGACTCATTCAATGCACCGAAATCGACCCGTTCCAGTATGGCGTGCAGACAGCGACCGGGGCCGGCGCCTCGTGGAAAGCCGTGGATGTCGTGACCCTCCGGCAGGGGTTGCATGGCCGCCTCGGCAGCCCGCTGGGCGTCGTAGTCGGGCAGGTCCTCGGAGTGCCCCGCCACCAGGGAGGAGAAACTGGCCACCCGTTGCAAAGGCGGGAGTCGTCCCGTGAATCGCCGCGCCGGCTCCAGTACCGGCGGCATGCCCAGCTCCAGCTGGGACCGACTGCGCGGCTGCGGCAGCGGCAGCACCGCAATGCTCCCCTCGGAGCGCGCCACCAGGGCCTGCAGATCCCTATCGACCGCGGACTCGTCCAGAGCCTTGGCCCGGGACTCCCACTCCGCCAGCCGTAGCTCCTGACCTTGCACTGAGCCGTCGGCATGCAGCAGCCAGGCCAGCGCCGAGCGGTCGCTGTTCTTCACCAGTCCCCAGGGCAGGTAGCAGCGGTGACGCGCACGCGTCAACGCCACGTAGAGCAGACGCAGACTCTCCGCCAGCGCCTCTTCCCGCTGACAGGAGCGATCCGCTTCGAAGCGTTCCGAACCCAGCTCCAGCACCGCCGCATAGTCCATCGCGGGATCGTGAAACAGATAGGGCCCCGCCGTCTCCCTTGCCCCGCCCTCGTCCCACAGAAAGGGACAGAAGACGATCCCGTACTCCAACCCCTTGCTGCCGTGCAGGGTGTCGATGCGCACCAGCCGACTGTCACTCTCCAGGCGCAGCAGCCGGTTCTCATCGGCTTCACCGCTGAGGCACTGACGCACCAGCCACTTGACCAGCGCTTCCATACCCGGGCCCGCCTCGCTCTCCTGCTGATAGAGCAGTTCCGCCAGATGCAGCAGGTTGGTCACCCGTCGTTCGCCGTCCCGATAGTCGAGCAGGCGCCGCTCCACCCCCTCGCGGACCAACAGGCGGCGGAACATGACGATGAAGCCCTGTTCACGCCACAGGCGGTGGTA
Source organism: Sedimenticolaceae bacterium (assembly GCA_050300835.1). GTDB lineage: Bacteria > Pseudomonadota > Gammaproteobacteria > Chromatiales > Chromatiaceae > Thiodiazotropha. Next base: position 16,185 of record JBNKYJ010000036.1, on the reverse strand, counting down.
GTCGAAGAAGCGGCCGGTGATCTGTCCCAGCAGCTGATCGTCCCGGTTCAGCGTCTCCAGCCCGTTGGCGTCCCAACCCATCAGCGGCGTCGCCAGGGCGGCCCGCAGACGCCCTCCCCGCTGGGGCTCCAGCAGCGCCAGCAACAGGCGCTCGAGTGATTCCGCCTCCGGGGTGAAGAAGACGCTCTGCTGACTGCTGCGTACCGAATTGATCCCCCGTGCCCGCAGGCTGCCGGCGATCCGTTCGGCCTGACTGTGGGTCCTCACCAGCACGGCGAAATCGCTTCCCGCGAGGGGACGGTCTCCCAGCTGCGCCTGCCCCTTTTCCGCCAGCGACAGCAGCTGGGCAATCTCGTCGGCGACGGTTTCCGCCACCGCCTGACGCACGCTCTCGGCTTTTGTCTGCCGGTCGAAGGGAAGCCGCCACACTCGGAGTGGCGCAGCCTTATCGCCACGGATCTTCAGCGACGCCATGTCGCGGGGTGCCGGCGTCACCCGATGGAAGTCGATCTCCGTATACCAGAACGGCCGATCGGCGCTTGCGAACAGGCTGTTCACGCCCGCCACCAAGGCGGCGCTGGAACGCCAGTTGGTGTCCAACTCGTGGATCGCCGTCACCAGTTCCCGCCGTGCCCGCAGGTAGGCGAAAAGGTCGGCGCCACGGAAACTGTAGATCGCCTGTTTCGGATCGCCGACCAGAAACAGGGGCCGCCCACCCTCACCGTAGATGGCGCGCAGGATGGCATACTGAACCGGGTCGGTGTCCTGAAACTCATCCACCAGGGCCGCCGGGTAGCAGCGCCGCAAGCGCGATGCCAGCGCCTCGCCCGCGGGACCGCACAATGCCTTGTGCAACTCCAGCAGCAGGTCGTCATAGGACCACTCCCCCGCTTCCATCTGGCGTCTGGGCACTTCGACAATCAGATAGTCGTAGCACGCTTTCAGCAGCGCCCCACAGGCCCGGTCGAAGGCCTCGGCGCAGTCCCGGGCCAGGTTCAGGTAGGCTTCGAAGCGTTCGAAGAACGGATGTCGGGGCGGCTCCCCGCCCTTTTTCACCGAGGCGGCGAGCTGCGATGCGGTGAACCGATCCGCCTTGTCGAACGGCACCGAGTAGGGGGATTCCTGCAGCCAGGCCTGCAGCTTGCGGCACCAGCCATCGACCCAGTCGGCACGGTAGAGATTCCCTTTCAGGGACTGACTGTCGCTCAGCATCGCCTTGATATCGTCGCCCGCCTGCCGCCAAAGTGCGCGCACCTCCTCCCGCATCCGGGACGCCTCGCGCTCCAACCGCTCGAGATCCACCGGCCACTCCCGCGAGCGGACCTGCAGGTAGGGCTTGCCGAGCGCGAAGCGCAGCTGAACCAGCAGTTGGTCCGGACTGGCGATCAGCTGGCGGAAAGACTGCAGAAAGAGCGGAGGCAGCCGGTCGATCTCACGACGCCAGAAATCGTCCACCACCTCCTGCAGGCGGACCGACTGATCGGGCACCAGTTCCATATGGAAGGCCTGACCGGTTTCGAAGGCGTGCTCGCTCAAGACACGCTGGCAGAAACCGTGGATGGTGAAGACGGCGGCCTGATCGAAACCGGCCACTGCCAGATCGAGCAGTCGACGGGCCCGTTCCGGGTCGGCCTGTCCGGCAGCCAGCGTGGCCAGGGTATCGTCCTCGCTCTCGCCCGCCTGCAGGACCTGTCGCAGGTCGGTCAGGCGGCTGCGGATACGTTGTTTCAATTCGGCGGTGGCGGCCTTGGTGTAGGTCATCACCAGCAGTCCCTCGGGTGCGATCTCCTGCTCCAGCAACAGACGCAGGTAGAGGGTGGTCAGGGTGTGGGTCTTGCCGGTGCCGGCGCTCGCCTCCACCAGATTGATCCCCTGCAGCGGCGTTTTCATCACGTCCATGCCCATCAGCGCCACTCCAGGTGTTCCAGCAAGGGCCCCAGAATCGCCTCCGCCAGGCTGCCGAACTCGTTCATGATGTACTCGCCATCGGGCCACAACAGCCGATTGTAGGGTTTCTGCGCGTCCCCACCCTGGTAGCTGTTACCGAGCCACCTGCTGCGGGCCCGCTCCAGGGCCTTGTCGGTGCCTCCACTGGCCAGCCCGTCCATATAGGCCCAGGCCGTCGCCGGATAGAAGGGTAATGGGCGCTCATGCCCCTCCCAATAGCGTTTCATCAGGCTTTGCAGATGGACCTGGGGATCGTCGGTTCTCCGGTAGAAACCCTGATGCTCGCCCTCCAGCAGGTGAGTCTCGCGACCGCTCCCCGGCGGTTGTGCCAGATTGAGCACCAGATGTTCGATCCAGTGGCGCAGCAGCAGGTAGGGATGGAAGCGGTCGGTGGTATAGGCGAGTCGACCGCTGGGCAGCAGATCGTGCAGCCGGCCACTGAGACGACCGCCGACCAGCGGCAGGTCGATATCGCAACCCGAGCGTTCGGCTCCGGCGAGCAACGGCTGGATTCTGGAGACCATCGCATCGGCACGTGACAGCATCCGCTCCAGCTCCAGATCGCCTGCCTGACCATGGGGCAGGCGACCGCTCGCCTTCAGGCGCTGTGACAGGGTCGCGGCCGATACGCCCTTCAACCGGGCCTCCACCAGGACCCGCTCGTCATCGAGGCGGGCGAAGCGCTCGAGTTCGAACGGCTCCCGCTCCTCGGGCAGATCGGCGACCGCCTCCAGGCTCACCTGCAGCCGCTCGCGGGCGAACAGCCGCGGCGGATTGACGAAGAAATCGATCAGACTGTCGAGCGGTACTGCAGGGTCCGCTTCCGCCGGCGCCAGCGGAGCCGGCGCCAGCGACGTTTCCAGCCGCTCGCCCCGCCCTACCCGCATCGCCGCCTCGCGGCGCTGGGAGGAGTAGCTGTAGAGGCCAGGGCTCGCCTCGAAATAGGACGGGCTGAAAGGCTGCAACGGATGCTGATGGCAGATCTGCGCCAATCCCGACTCTCCCGTCATCACCCGCAGGGTATCGCAGAGCTCGTCCACCACCACGGCTGGAGGCAGCGGGCTGTTGTCGCGCTGGCTGCGCCCCACATAGCTGATATAGAGCCGCTCGCGGGCAGAGAGCAGGGTCTCCAGGAAGAGGTAGCGATCGTCCACCCGGCGCGAGCGGTCACCAAAACGGAAGCGGCCACTCATCAGGTCGAAGCCCGGCTCAGGCTGTCGACGGGGAAAGGCGCCGTCATTCATGCCGAGCAGACAGATGACCCTGAAGGGCAGGCTGCGCATGGGCGCCAGTGCGCAGCAGGTGACGCCGCCACCGAGGAAGCCCCGGCTATCGGCAGCTTCGAACAGGGCGCGCATTCGGTAGCTGATCACAGGCAATGGCACCGCATCTTCGAATCCGGCCTGATTCGCCTCATCCGCCAGCTGCTGGATGATCCCGCGCAGGTCGTCCGCCTGCTCCTGGTGCTCGTCGTCGGCGAGAAAAAACTCCTGCAATAACTGCAGCAGTGCTTCCTGCCAGTCGGCGACACTGCGCGCGGGACTCAACCGCTGTTCCAGTGCGAACAGGCGATGGCAGAAGTCGAGCAGACCGCCCAACTGTTCGGCGGCAGTGCCTTCGACGGCATCCAGCGGCAGTACATCCCGCCACAGATCCTCACCGGTGTTCGGCATGGCGTAGCCCAGCAGCAACCGCTGCAGCCCTGCCTGCCAGGTGTTTGCGGATTCGGGCGGCAGCTCGAAACCGGTCTTGCTCTCACCGTCCCTCCCCCAGCGCACCCCGGCCAGGTTCAACCACCGGGTGATCGACTCCAGGGCCGTCTCATCCAGGCCGAAGCGCCGTTGGATTGCCGGCTGCTCCAGCAGCGACAGCAGTTGACCGAGGGTGTAACGCGACCCGGGCAGCTCGAGCAGTTCGAGTAGCGCCGTGGCCAGCGGATTGCGTTGCAGCAGACTGCGGTCGCTGACCCGGAAGGGGATGGCGGGCCGGTCGCCCGGTTCGCCGAAGACCGCTTCGATCAGCGGGGCGTAACGGTCGATCTCCGGAGTCATCACCAGGATCTCGTTGGGCGAGAGTCCGGGCAGGTTCTCGAACATGGCCAGCAGCTGGTCGTAGAGCACCTCGATCTCACGCATGGGACTGTGGCAGAGGTGCAAGGCGATGGAGTCATCCACCGCGATCCCGGCCTCGGGTGATTCGAGGAGGAGGATCTGATCCTGCAATCTCGCCAGCAGGGTCTCCTGCCCGGAGGGCTCGAACAGTTCGTCACTGCCCGGATCGAGCTCGTTGATGGCGGCGAAGAAATCGCGCCCCTGACGTCCCAGGCTGGCGAGCAAGGGGTGGCCCACTTCCAGGTAGAGCGATTCGGCTTCACCGCGCAACTGCATGCGCGCCTGGGTCTGCGGTGCCACGATATCGGCCCAGTGCGCGGCGCAGGGATTGAGCAGAAACAGATGGATGTCGAGAAACTCCGAGAGCCGGTTCAGGATCTGCAGATAACCCGGGGACAAGGTCGGCAGGCCGAACAGATGGACCGTCCCCGGCAAGCCGGAGAGATCACCGGCGATGGTGCGCGAAAAGAACTGCTGCTGCAGACTCACCCAGTGCCTCGGTTCCTGCCGGCTCAGGCGACGCCAGAGATCCGCCTGCCAGTCATCGCCGGCGACCGCCGGCTCATCCCGCTCCCAGGCATCGATCCACTCAGGCCTGTAGAGGAGATAGCGGTCGTAGAGGCCGGCCAACTCCTGCGCCAGTTGAAACCCGCGCAGCGCATCGCCAGCCTCCAGGTATGCCGCCAACGGTTTGGCGGCGTGTTCCAAATCCATCCCTGCCAACACTGCGTACAGGCGCCAGGCAAGCGCGTTTGGCTGGTAACCGTCGCGTTCAGGCACCTCCCCCAGCAGCTGTCTGAACGCCTGCCAGACAAACACCGCCGGCAGAGGAAACTCGAGATTGGCCGCGATATCCAGGCTGTCCGCCAAGGTCAATGAGAGCCAGCGTGCCATACCCGGATGCTGCACCACGACCCAATCGGCTTGCAGGGGATCGTCCACGGGCCGGCCCAGCAGCTCTGACAGCCGCCGAGCCAGCTTTTCGAGACGATTGGATTGGTGGAGGGTCAGCATGCGAACGCATTCTAACCCGGAAGCGGCTCAAAGCCTGAGTCCGGTCTCCTGCCCGACAAACCGGGCAGGAGACTGTCGTTCGGTATGCGCAGCCGCTGAGGGGTCCGGCTCAGCCCCTATCGCCGTCCAGTTTCGACTTGCTGGGCTGGGTAGTGATCCGCGGCGACAACACCACATCGACGATCTCGTTGACCTTCGACGGTATGTTCTCCATGACCGCTTCGAGCGCATCGGGATTCAGGCCGGTGATCTCCCAGACCACAGGATCGACCTGCTCCAGCGCATCTTCCTGTGCGATGCCGTCCAGCTCGGCGAGGGAGAGCGTGGATGCCAGATGCATGATCGCCGTTTCGAGTCTAAAATCGCTCGTCCGCATGGGGTGGTGGTGGTGTCCCACCACGATGAAGATGCTACGTGGCAGATTCCACCGCCGCATCAGCGCCTCGCCCACCTCCATGTGGGTGAAGCCCAGGATCTCCTCCTCGACCGCGGGCAACAGAGTGTCATCGCCTCCGGTAACCAAGTGGATGTCGCGTGATGCGTCGGGCAGTTTGAGATAGATCACCAACCTGCCGATATCGTGCAGCACGCCCATCACGAAGAGTCGTTCGGCATGCAGTACCCGGCAGCGGCCCGCCAGCTCGCTGGCGATGATACCGGTCGCCAGGGAGTAGCGCCAGAATTCGGGCATGTCGACCAGATCGCCGGGAATGCCGGTAAACGCCCTCGCCGCAGAGGTCGCCATCACCAGGTTTCTCAGTTCGTTGGTACCGACTACGGTGATGGCCCGGGAGATGGTCTCGACCGGTGCCTGCAGATTGTAAAAGGCGCTATTGACGACGCGCAGCAGGCGCGCGGAAAGATCCGTGTCCTGAGCGATCAGATCGCCCAGGGTAGCGGCGGAATAGTTGGGGGCTTCTATCAGTCGGTTGACCTTGATACAGACCTCGGGTAGTGAAACCAGTTTTTCGATGCCTTCAACCAGCTCTTGCGGAGTCATTTTCGCCACCTCGTAGACAGGGATTGTAATAACGGTTCCCTCCGGTAGGATTAATATTCTGACAGTCAAAGGATATAGCGATATTCAGCCGCCCCGGGTTCAGTTAATATCCTGTGCCTCAACAGATTGTATCGGCAGCACGGGCTCAACCTTAACGGTGATGGCCTGATAATCGGAGGCGTGCGGCATGCCCTTTTTCATTTTCAAAATTTCACCACTAAACAGACTTGAGTGCCTCGGCGAAGAGGAAAAATACCGACCGGCCAAGGAGAAGGTAAGCGCCTTGCGCGCCGCCCACGAGGCAGACGACGGCACCACTTATCGCATGGTCTTCGCCAAATCCGTTGGCCAGGGTGAGAAATTGCTGACAGCCACCGAACAGAGCGACAAAATCATCGGTGACGACTGATGCGGAAAAGCCGCCGAAGCCCAGCCAACAGACGTTGCTGGACTGTCGCGCGCTCCTCGAACAACGGCCGGAACCGGTTTAGCATTGCCGCCGGCTGAGGTATTGGCCTGACAACGCCCAGGCATGAAACCGTCTATTTCGCTTAAATCAGTCGGTTAGAGGGTCTGGCAAAGTTTGGCTCAGCATAGAGGGGCGGTCTGGGACAGACTTTCCCCTGAGCGAAAACGGATCTCGCCAATCGCCATCAATCCATCCGGAACACACCCTTCGGTGGCCTAGCGTAAATATGAATGCAATTCACTAAGATTTTGTTCCTTAGGGGGATTCTTCGTGCTAATCTTAAAAAGTTAATACGCAGAAATTCAGCCAGAAACGACTACATACCTGGAAGCAGTGTTGCCACGACACAGATGTCTCGAGTGCATGGCTCCGCTGAAGGACCGCTAACCCGTGCCGACCCTGAACAGCAGAATCAATAAATACCAAAGCCAGTTTCAGCCCTTGCTCAACCGTTGTAAGGACACGGTCATTGTCTACATCAATGCCCTGCTGACAGAGCTTTTCAATAACTCAGACAAGGCCCTCACCGGCTTCGCCCAAAAAGCGGAGACCAACGAGCTGCAGAATCGATTCTTCGAGGCGATGTCGATGATCCGCAATCGACATGGCCTGGTGGAACACGAGTTCCGGGAGCTTATCAGCGACGGCTTCGACAACTTCTGGAAGGATGAGAAGGAATTCAATCCCTTCGAAAACCCGGATGAGGATTCGGAACTGGAGCTGGTCGATCACGAGTCGATGGATGTCACCACTGCGCTGGACAACATGATCAGCAAGACGGTAGGCAACCACCGCTCCCAACTCTATGCCCTGGGACAACGCCTCAGCGTGGTCAAGGGTGGCCAGAGCGTCAAGCACAAACAGATACCGGCCGGTCCACACCACCTCACCACCGCCTTCAACGAGGCAATCGATGCCCTGGGTCTGGAGACACGCATCAAGCTCATCATCCTGGCCCTCTTCGACAAGTATGTTCTGAAGCAGCTCGGTTCGATCTACGAGGACTTCAACAACAACCTGCGCGATGCCGGCGTCCTTCCCCATCTGCGACCCACGATCCAGAAATCGCCCGATACCGGTGTCGGCAAGGCCCGTGGTAAAGAGGAAGAAGAGCATGCCGCGCAGCAGGAGCAGACGCAGGAGGAGCTGGGCGAGGAACTGTTCACCAACATCCTCGACATGATGGCGCACCAGCGACGCAGCTCACCGGAAAAGGCCAGAGCCAAGGCCGCCGCCGCGGCTGCCGCCGGACGCCAACCGGGGTCGGTCCCACCCGCCACTCCGGCCAATCTGGTCAGCGCACTGAACAACATCCAGCCGACCCACCGGGCCGATTACATACCGGACGTCAACGCGCCGGGCGTGATCATCCCCAACGTCGAGATCGACGAACAGTTCCTGGTACGGGTCAAGCACACCCTGGCGGAAGAGCGGCACAAACTCTATGACGAAGTCGGTGCCGACCGCCTGGACGCCGCGGACGAAGACACCATCGACCTGGTCGGCATGCTGTTCGAGTACATGCTCAACGATCCGGTACTACCCGCTGTGGCCAAGGCTCTGATCAGCCATCTGCATACCCCCTATCTCAAAGTCGCCATCATCGATCGCAAACTGCTCACCGACAGCGACCACGATGCCCGCCAGCTGCTGGATGCACTGGTGGAGGCAGGCAGCCACTGGATCGACGAGCGAAACCTGAAGCGCGGTATCTATCCGGACATGCAGAACGTGGTTGACCGGGTACTCAAGGAATTTTCAGACGATGTAAGCCTGTTCTCCAGCCTTCTGAACACTTTCAAGAAGCGCATGGACGAGTTCCGACGCAAGTCGGACATCCTCGAGAAGCGGGCACAGGATTCGCTCAAAGGGCGAGAGAAACTCAACATTGCCCGTCAGCGCGCCACCCAGGAGATGAAAGCCCGCTCATTCAGCGAGCACCTGCCGAAGCCGGTCAAGGAGTTCCTGGAGCAGACCTGGGTCGACAAGCTCATCTTCGTGCTGTTGCGCCATCCCGAAGGTGAAATGAGCGACGACTGGAAAGAAGCGCTACGCATCGCCGACGAAATCGCCTGGGCCTTCGAACCCAAGAGCGAAAGCGAAACCCGCGAGCTTGAGAGCTCCCTGCCCGATCTGCGCAAAGCCATAGAAGATGGCCTTGCCTCTCTGGGCGGCTTCCACCAGGAGAAGTGCAAGGGCCTGTTCGACCTCCTCGCCAGCGCCGATGTGGCGATGCAGGCTTCGGAGGAGGCCATCGCCGAAGCACAGGAGGAAATTAAGGAGGCTGCCGAGTCCCATGCACAATCGCTGCCCAGCGCCGAACAGGCCACTCATCCAGGTCAGCCTGCCGAAATCTCGCCCGCCGCACCTGCGGAGATCGGTGGCGAAGGCGAGGTGACCGAAGAGGAGGAGGCCATGATGGAGAAGCTGCGCAAGATCCAGTTCGGCACCTGGTTCGAGATTGCCGACAGTCGCGGTGGTGAACGCCGCAAGGTCAAACTCTCCTGGCTCAGCCCCTTGACCGCCTCCTGCATGTTCGTCGATCGCGCGGGCGTGCAGACGGCCATCAAGCCATTGCGCACCCTGGCACAGGAGATCCTGTCGGGAGAATCGAAAATTCTCGAAGACAGCAGCGATCCCTTTGTCGAGAGAACCCTCCATGCCATTCGTCGCATGTTGCAACGATCGCTGAAGACTACCGAGGATATCGCCAGCGAGATCGTCAACAATGGCAACGAAGGAACAGAAGTAAAATAATCCCAGGCAGGTTCAAGCCCTAATGATAGAACAACGCAAGTCCCCTCGTAAGATTGCGGACCAGGTACTCGAAGTATCCGACCAGATCACGGGCACTCAGATCGGTCGTGTCGTCAATATAAGCGCTGAGGGACTGATGCTGCTGAGCCAGGAGCCGATCGTGACCGGATCGGTCTACCAGCTCGAGATGACCTTGCCCGGACCCGACGGGTCCAGCCAGTACATCAGCTTTGGTGCCGAGGCGGTCTGGACCACCGAGGCCACTCAGCCTGAGAGTTTCTGGACCGGATTTCGCATCATCGACATTTCAGGCGAGGATGTGCTCTCGATCGACAATCTGATCATGGATTGGCATTCCACCGAGTAGCGTTTGGGGGAAGTGGCAGACCGCATCCGGGCTGCGACGCAGTCTCTCATCAATTCAGCATCGCCAGCCGGTTACGCTCGTACTCTCCGAGTACCTTGTCGACGTAGTCGATGGTCTCAGGGAAAGGGGGAATCTCGTTACCGTAACGTTTCACCGCATTCTCGCCGGCGTTGTAGGCCGCCAGCGCAAGCTTGATATCGTATTGGAACTCCACCAGCAGATCGCGCAGGTAGCGGGCGCCACCTTCCAGATTCTGTTCCGGATCGTAACTGTCCGTCACTCCGTAGCGGCTCGCCGTACCCGGCATCAATTGCATCAATCCCTGTGCTCCCTTCCGGGAAACGGCCCGTGGATTATAGGACGATTCGACCCTCACCATGGCATGCAGCAGGCCCGGGTGCAGACGCATCTCCTTCGCCACCTTCTCGATCAAAGGCGTCAGTCGGGATCTGTTTTCCTTCATCTTGGCCAGGCTGTAGCCGCCCTTTTTAGGCTTGGACGGACCGCTGCGCCACAACAGGGTGTAGCGACCGCTCATAGGACGGTCGGTAAAATGCAGACTCCCGTCAGGCCCACGGTATTTGAAGATCTCCGCCTGTGCGAGGAGCGGCATCAGCAGTAACGCTGTCATTAGCAACAGTCGATAGCCGCATCTCGAATTGATGTGATTTCCACCCATACTGCCCATTATATCCGTTCAAATGGTCCCCATTTCCTACCCAATCTCTTCGGCCACCGCCTCCCGGACTTGAGCGCTCAGTGCCTGTATCCGAATTCCAGGAATCCCATTCAGGCGCCGCAGCACTTTTTATACTTTTTACCGCTGCCGCAGGGACAGGGATCGTTGCGCCCTACTTTGGGCTGGTCACGGGTCGCCGTCTTCGGGATCACCAGTCGGCCGTCGACATAGAACCACTCGCCATCCTGTTTGCTGAAGCGGCTGATCTCGTGATGCGGCTTGACGATCCCATCCTCCTTGTAGGTGGCGATGAACTCGACAATCGCCTCGTCATCGGCATCCCCCGCGGATTTGGCTTCGACCACCTGCAGCCCCATCCACTGGGCCTTTTCAGCCCAACGGCGCGTAGCCGCGATATCGTGATCCTGCCGATGCTGAGGATGCAGCGACTGATGCAGAAAGTCGACCTGCCCGGTGACGAAAGCGGCATAGCGCGCCCGCATCAGCGCTTCGGCGCTGTCGGCTTTACGAGCACCCGAGAGAATGGCTCCACAACACTGATCGAATTCGACCCCGGATCCACAACAACAGGCTGACATGAGCGTCCCTCAAATGCTTTTGTATAGTCTGAACAATAACATAAGAGGGGATACCGCCCAAGACAGCGGCGTGGACGCGCCTTACGTTCAGGCATAAAAAAAGGCAGGCCATTGCCCACCTTAAGGTTCCCGTAGCCCGGGTAGAAGACTGGAAATCGGAAACGCCTCACTGTTGCCACAGGCCCTGTGTCAATAAGCGTATCAGCCTGCCGCGGGAGCCGTTCCCACGCTGCAGACTCTAATCCATGAAGATGACAGAACGATGGCGTAATCGTGAACGGTGAATGACAGCGTCTGTAGCGCGTACCGCTCGGTGTGCTAAAGACCCAGCGCCTTCCAGCGTTTCTCCAGCCGCTTCACCGAAACCGGGAATGCGGTTCCCAACTCCTGGGCGAAGAGGGAGACGCGCAACTCCTCCAGTTGCCAGCGCATCTCTTCGAGGCGGTCGTCCATACGCCCCTCCTTGCGGCATGCGTCGCTCCAGTCCGACCACCTCTTCTGCATCCCGGCCATCTCCGCCATGCGCTGTTTGTCCCGTGCCGCCGCATGCGGCAGCTTTTCGATACGTTTGCTCAGTGCGTCCAGGTAGCGGGGGTATTCGCGTAGATGAACCTCGGGCACCTCCGTCATGAATCCCCGATAGACCAGGCTATCCAGCTGATTCTGCATGTCCCGCAGCGAATCGAGCCAGTTTTTCTGTGTAATGGCGGAGAGGGACGTGCGCACCTGATGATAGCGCTCGAGTATGATCACCAGCTGGTCACAGGACTCGTTGGCCTTGGTCATGAGTTCTCCCCGGCAGGCTTCGAGCCGCTGCTGAAAAGTCGCCTGGTCACGAATCTCCGGATACCCTTCGACAAAGCAGCGATCGACGATCAGACTCACCAGCTCATCTTCCATACTGGCCGCTTTCTCCACCCCCTCCTCGACTGCCGGCGAGGGTACCTTGGCGTAGTAGAGTCGCATCTTCTCCAGGTGCCTCAGATGCTTGCGCAGATAGCGTATCTCCTTGGCCAGGTTCAGCATGATCAGTCGCCTGACGCCGATTCGGTGCAGTCGGAGGGCGTTCACTTCGGCATCGATCAGGCGTATGGAGACGGCATCGCCCTCATCCACCAGCGCGGGATAGCCCCGCAGGGTGATCCCCCCCTGGTCGATGGTGATGCTGGCAGGCAGGCTGCCGAAATCCCAGCGCCTGATATCATGCCGTTCCAGATCCGGGGCGCGCAGCTGTCGATGCGCCGCCTCGCCCTGGGTGGCATGGGCCTGTTTGAGCCGGTTGATCTCCCGACCCACTTCCAGGGTCTCGCCCCGGCTGTCGATCACCCGCACCCGCATACGCAAATGTGGCGGCAGGGAGTCCTCCAGCCAGGCCGACTCCGGGATATGCACACCGGTCAGCGCCTTCAACCGCTCCCCCAGTACCTGCTGTAGCGGTCGCCCAGCGGGCAACGGCTCCTTGAGACAGGCTTCGGCGTAATCGGGTACCGGCACAAAGGCACGACGTAGCGACTTGGGCAAGCCACGTAGCATGGCGATCACGCGCTCGGTCAATAGTCCGGGCACCAGGCGCTGCAGTAGCGGCCCGGTAATCTGATTGAGCGCGTCTTGGGGCACCACCAGGGTCACACCGTCGCTGTCGTGACCCGGTTCGAAGTGGTACTCCAGGGGCAGTCGTATGCCATTGAGTTCCAGGGCATCGGGGAAGTCGCTGCCCTGGAATCCCCCCGCCCCTTCGCGGATCAGGTCACTCTCGTCCAAATAGAGCCGTTTGGGGTGGTCTTTGGCATCCTGGCGCAGCCAGCGTTCGAAATCGGGGGTGGTGGAGATCCCGGGTGGGATCCGGGCGTCATAGAAGGCATGGATACGCTCCTCGTCGACCAGAATATCGCGCCGCCGCGCCTTGGCCTCCCGATCGCGCAGATCGCGGATCAGCTCCTGGTTGTGACGCCAGAACGGGGCACGGGTGTGAAAATCCCCATCCACCAGGGCCGAGCGAATAAAGATCTCACGTGCGATCACCGGGTCGATGGGACTGAAGTTGATCTTGCGCCGGCTGACCAACACCAGACCGAACAGGGTGACCTTCTCGTAGCCCGCCACCTGGCCCCGTTTCTTCTCCCAATGGGGCTCGGAGTAGCTGTGCTTGAGCAGATGTCCCGCCGCCGACTCGATCCAACGGGGCTCGATCTCCGCCACCGTCCGCGCATAGAGCTTGCTGGTCTCGACCAGCTCCGCCGCCATCACCCATTTGGGCTGACGTTTGAACAGCCCGGAACCCGGGTAGATGTGGAAGCGGCTGTTGCGCGCTCCCAGGTAGTCCCGCTCCTTGCCGCGCAGACCGATATGACTCAACAAACCGCTCAGCACGGCACGGTGGATCGCCTCGTATCCCCCCTCCTTCTCGCTCTCCTTGAAACCCATGTCGTGGAGCTGGGTACGCAGCTGGGTATGGATGTCGTGCCACTCCTGGATCCGTGTCCAGGAGAGGAACTCGCTGCGGCACCACTGGCGGAACTTGTGCTTGGAGAGGTGGCGCCGCTGCGTCTCCATCACCTCCCAGAGATTCAGATAGGCGAGATAGTCGGAGCGTTCGTCCCGATACTGGGCGTGGGCCTGGTCCGCCTGCTGCTGCTTGTCCAACGGACGGTCCCGGGGGTCCTGCACGCTGAGCGCGGCGGCGATCACCATCACCTCCCGCAGACAGTGGCTCTTGGCGGCCGCCAGCAGCATGCGGCCGATACGGGGATCCACCGGCAGGCGCGCCAATTGCTGGCCGATGCGGGTCACCCGCCGCTCGCCGTCCACCGCGCCGATCTCCTCCAGGACACGGTAACCGTCCTTGATCAGGCGCCGGTCCGGAGGATCGATGAAGGGAAACCGGTCGATCTCACCGAAACCCAGCAGCTTCATCTGCAGGATGACCGAGGCCAGGTTGGTGCGCTGTATCTCCGGTTCGGTGAAGTCGGCTCGCGAGGCGTAGTCCTCCTCGCTGTAGAGCCGGATACAGACACCGGCGGCAACCCGGCCGCAACGCCCCTTGCGCTGGTCTGCCGAGGCCCGGGAAATGCGCTCCACCTGCAGCCGCTGCACCTTGCTGCGGTGGCTGTAGCGGCTGATACGGGCGAAACCGGTGTCGATCACGTAACGTATGCCGGGCACGGTGAGCGAGGTCTCCGCCACGTTGGTGGCCAGCACGATGCGGCGGCTGCCGTGGGGTTTGAAGACCCGGGACTGCTCCGCCGGGCTGAGCCGGGCATAGAGCGGCAGTACCTCGGTCAGCTGCAGCTTGTGCTTTCTCAGCGTCTCCGCGGTCTCGCGGATCTCCCGCTCGCCGCTGAGAAAGACCAGGATGTCGCCACGATCGACCCCCGACAGCTCATCCACCGCATCGACGATGGCCTGTTGCAGGGGATCGTCACGCTCGGCCGCAGACTCCTCCTCCGGTTGTCGGTAAAGCACCTCAACCGGATAGGTGCGGCCGGAGACCTCGATTACCGGCGCACCATCGAAATGCTCGGAAAAGCGTTGCGGATCGATGGTGGCCGAGGTGATGATCACTTTCAGATCGGGGCGCTTCGGCAGCAGCTGCTTCAGATAGCCGAGCAGAAAATCGATGTTGAGGCTGCGCTCATGGGCCTCGTCGATGATCAGGGTGTCGTATTGATTCAGTTGGGGATCCTGCTGGATCTCGGCCAGCAGGATGCCGTCGGTCATCAGCTTGACCAGGCTGTGGGGACCGACATGGTCGTTGAAACGCACCTTGTAGCCGACCAGGTCGCCGGTCTCGCTGTGCAACTCGCTCGCCACCCGCGCCGCCAGACTGCGGGCGGCGATGCGTCGCGGCTGGGTGTGCCCGATATAACCGGCCACTCCCCGCCCGAGAGCGAGACAGATCTTGGGCAGCTGGGTCGATTTGCCCGACCCGGTTTCGCCGCAAAGGATCACCACCTGGTTGGCCTGGATCAGCGTCTTGATCTCATCGAGCCGTTCCGTGATCGGCAGTTCGGCGGGAAAGGCGGGATCGGGCAGGCGGGCGAGCCGCTGGCTCAACCGCTCCCGAGAGTCGCGTATCGCCCGACGCAGCTTGAGCAACCCTTCGCTGTAGGGCTGGTTGGAGCGAGCCCGCTTGTGCAGTCCGCGCAGACGGCGAAACAGCGACGGACGGTCGGCCTGCATGCAGTGCTCAATGGCGTCTTTATCGGGAAAATCGGGGTCGATGGAGGTCACGATTGCGCGTGCCGGAATTAGCGGCGGCAGTGTTGAAAACCCCGTATCTTACCACAGCAAGGCTTTGCGGCCGGGCATCTCCATAGAGACGGAATGGCACAATGCGCGACGACGGCACGGTGCGGCAAGCCGCACCTTACGCTGTAATCAGTGTGTAGGGTGGGGCCCTGCCCCACCGATCGTTCTGATCAGGGTATAGGGTGCGGCTTGTCACCCCGATCATGGGCAATTCGGGAATCCGTCAGTCCGTTGACGCGAGCCTGATCAATGCCCGCCACCTTTGAGCGCGGAGACCATGCCCTCGATGGTGTCCTTGGCGTCGCCGAAGATGAGGGAGGTGTTGTCCTGATAGAACAGCAGGTTGTCGACGCCGGAGTAACCGGGGTTCATGGAGCGCTTGAGGAAGTAGACCTGACGTGATTTCGCCGCATCGAGGATCGGCATACCGTATATCGGGCTGGAGCTGTCGGACTTGGCCGCCGGGTTGACCACGTCGTTGGCGCCCACCACCAGGGTCACGTCGGCGGTGGGGAACTCCGGATTGACCTCGTCCATCTCCAGCACATGATCGTAGGGAATGTCGGCCTCGGCCAGCAGCACGTTCATGTGCCCGGGCATGCGCCCGGCCACCGGGTGGATGGCGAACTTGACGTCCACGCCCCGCGCTTCGAGCAGTTCCATCATCTCCTTCAGCGCATGCTGCGCCTGTGCCACCGCCATGCCGTAGCCGGGCACGATGATGACCTTGTTGGCGTCCTCCATCCAATAGATGGCGTCATCCACCGAAGCGGACTTCACGCCCTTCTGGGCCGCCTGGCCCGCCGCGCTCATCTGGCCGCCGCTGTCGCTGCCGAAGCCGCCGAAGACCACGTTGATGATGGAGCGGTTCATGGCGCGGCACATGATGAAGGAGAGAATGGCGCCGGAGAAACCGACCAGGGCGCCGACGATGATCAGCAGCAGATTGCCCAGGGTGAAACCGGTGGCGGCCGCCGCCCAGCCCGAGTAGCTG
>JBNKYJ010000035.1:0-28230 GCA_050300835.1 Sedimenticolaceae bacterium | reverse complement strand
GGAGGAGCCGGGCATCATCGGCTCCATTCTGCTGCTCGACAGTGATGGCTGGCATCTGAACACCGGCGCCGCACCCAGTCTGCCCGATTTCTACAATCAGGCCATCGACGGCATCGAGATTGGCGAGAGCGCCGGTTCCTGCGGCACCGCCGCCTACACCCGGCAGCGGGTGATAGTGGGTGATATCCAGAGCCATACATTGTGGCAGGATTATCGGGATCTGGCGGCGAGAGCCGGTCTGGCCGCCTGTTGGTCGGAGCCGGTGTTCTCTTCGCGGGGGCGCCTGCTGGGTACCTTCGCCCTCTACTCCCGGCAGCCGCGTGAGCCTGCAGAGCATGATCTCTATCTGATCGGACAGGCAGCCAATCTCGCCAGCATCGCCATCGAACACCATCAGGTCTTGGACGAGCTGGAGCATCGCGCGCATACGGACAGTCTGACCGGCCTGGCAAACAGGGGCCGCTTCATGGAACTGGCAGAAGTCGAAATAGCGCGGGCGAAGCGCTACCAAAGCCCCTATGCGGTAATGCTGCTGGATATCGACCACTTCAAAGGCATCAACGACAAATACGGCCATAAAGCGGGTGATGTGGTCCTGCAGGAACTGGCGACTATCATGCGACGCGCCTTACGGGAGGTCGACATCATCGGACGCATTGGCGGGGAGGAGTTTGCCGTTCTGCTGCCGGAAACCGGGGTGGATGAGGCCTCGCAAGTGGCGGAGCGGCTGCGACAGGTGGTCGCGCACTCCGAATTGCCGACTGGCGACAACGTATCGCTGCGCATCACCGTATCGATCGGCTTGGCGCAGATGGTCGATCAACCCAACGCGCTCGATGACATCCTGCGCAAGGCGGATACCGCGCTCTACGAGGCCAAGAACAACGGTCGCAATCGCGTCTGCGTCGCCAATGTCGCTTGAGTCATCCGTGGCGGACAACTGAGCGGATAGCGGCGTCAACTCCCCCTCACACCAGCCTCACCCTGATAGGTTGAGGGTCAAGTGTGACCCTGGTGGGCCGGGTTTCTCCCCGGTGGGTGTTCAAAAGGGCCATACCCAATCCCGGATGTCCGGCATGTCGATGCCGTATTCATGGGTGTAGTTGCGGCAGTCGATCTGCATCTCCCGCAGTTTCTCCTTGACGTGGGCGCCTGCCACCTCCAGTTTCGGCACCCGGTTGATGACATCGATGGCGAGGCTGAAGCGGTCGATCTCGTTTTGTATCGCCAACTCCAGGGGGGTATTGATGTTGCCTTTCTCCTTGTAGCCGCGCACATGGAGATTGCGGTGGTTGGTACGCCGGTAGGCGAGGCGGTGGATCAGCCAGGGATAGCCGTGGAAGTTGAAGATGATCGGCCGGTCGAGGGTAAACAGACTGTCGAAGTCCCGGTCCGAAAGGCCATGGGGGTGCTCGTTGGGGGTGGTCATGCGGAACAGGTCGACCACGTTGATGAAACGGATCTTCAGTTCCGGGAAGTGGTGGCGCAGCAGGGCGGTGGCGGCCAGCGCCTCCTGGGTGGGGATGTCGCCGCAGCCCGCCATCACCACGTCGGGCTCCACGTCTTGGTCGTTGCTGGCCCAGCCCCAGATGCCGATGCCCTTGGTGCAGTGCCTGATCGCCGCGTCCATATCGAGAAACTGCAGGTGTTGTTGCTTGTCGCAGACGATCACGTTGATGTCGTTGCGGCTGCGCAGGCAGTGGTCGGCGGTGGAGAGCAGACTGTTGACGTCGGGCGGCAGATAGATGCGGGTCACATGGGGATTCTTGTTCACCACCACATTGAGGAAGCCGGGATCCTGATGGGTGAAACCGTTGTGATCCTGGCGCCAGACGGTGGAGGTGATCAGTATGTTGATGGAGGCGATCGGCGCGCGCCAGGGGATCTCCTCGCAGATTGCCAGCCATTTGGCATGCTGGTTGTACATGGAGTCGATGACATGGACGAAGGCCTCGTAGGTGGCGAAGAAGCCGTGGCGTCCGCTCAGCACATAGCCCTCGTACCAGCCCTCCAGGGTATGTTCGGAGAGCATCTCCAGCACCCGGCCGTCGGGCGCGAGTTCACCCCCGTCGGCGTCTTCCGGCAGATAGTCGGCCAGCCACAGCTTCTTGCTTGCCGCATAGACGGCGTCGAGCTTGTTGGAGGTGTTCTCGTCCGGACCGAAGAGGCGGAAGTTCTCCGGGTTGCGGCGTATCAGGTCACGCAGCATCTCGCCCAGCGGATAGGTGTTCATGGCGCTGACCCGGGCCGGCTGCACCACCTCCTGGGCGTAGTCCCTGAAGTCGGGCATGCGCAGGGCGCGGCGCAGCAGACCGCCGTTGGCGTGCGGATTGGCGCTCATGCGACGGCTGCCGGTCGGCGCCAGTTCCCTGAGTTCCGGCACCAACCGCCCTTGCCGGTCGAACAGCTGCTCCGGTCGGTAGCTGCGCAGCCAGGCCTCCAGCTGCCTCAGATGGGCCGGATTCTCGCGCACCCCCGCCAGCGGTACCTGATGCGCGCGCCAGAAACCCTCGACCTTGTGGCCGTCGACCGACTCCGGTCCGGTCCAGCCCTTGGGGCTGCGCAGCACGATCATGGGCCAGAGCGCGCGGGTGGCCTGGCCGCTATCGCGCGCCTGCCGCTGGATGGCGTGGATCTCCTCGAGGCAGCTGTCGAGGGCGGCGGCCATGTGCCGGTGCATCTCCAGCGGCTCGCTGCCCTCGACGAAGTGGGGCGTCCAGCCATAACCCCTGAAAAGCGCGGCCAGCTCCGCTTTCGGGATGCG
Organism: Sedimenticolaceae bacterium; assembly: GCA_050300835.1. Lineage (GTDB taxonomy): Bacteria > Pseudomonadota > Gammaproteobacteria > Chromatiales > Chromatiaceae > Thiodiazotropha. The sequence continues at coordinate 25,466 of JBNKYJ010000035.1, read as the reverse complement.
CGAGAGCAGGCTCGGGTTGTTGATCTTGTAGCCGTTGAGATGCAGGATCGGCAGCACCGCGCCGTCGCGGATCGGGTTGAGAAATTTGCCCGAGTGCCAGGCGGTGGCCGCCGGACCGGTCTCCGCCTCGCCATCGCCCACCGCCACGGCCACCAGCAGGTCGGGATTGTCGAAGGCGGCGCCGAAGGCATGGGAGACCGAGTACCCCAGCTCGCCCCCTTCGTGGATCGAACCGGGGGTCTCCGGCGTACAGTGGCTGCCAATACCGCCCGGAAAGGAGAATTGCTTGAAAAAGCGCCGCATCCCTTCCTCGTCTTCGCTCTTGTCGGGGTAGATCTCCGAATAGGTGCCCTCGAGATAGACCGGCGCCAGAATCCCGGGTGCGCCATGGCCTGGACCGGCGAGAAAAATGGCCGACTGGTCATACTGCCGGATGAGACGGTTGAGGTGGGTGTACATGAAGGAGAGTCCGGGACTGGAACCCCAGTGGCCGAGCAGCCGGTTCTTGATGTGTTCGGGTTTGAGGGGTTCGCGCAGCAGCGGGTTCTGTCGCAGATAGATCATACCGACCGCCAGGTAGTTGCAGGCGCGCCAGAAGCCGTCGATGCGGGCGATCTCCCGGTCGCTGATGGGCGTTGCGAGCTCGCGTTGTCGGTCCATGGGATCCTCCTTGCATTCCTGAAGATAGACGGGGGCTGCCTTGCGCCGCAGGCTCAGACGCCGAGACAGGTCTGTGTCGCGCGGGCGATCGCCAGTTCCTCGTTGGTGGGGATCACCAACAGGTGCGGCGGGCGTTCGCCGGCACTGATGAGGGGCAGCTTGTCGGCATTGCGCCGCACATCGATGCGCAGGCCGAGAAAGGCCAGTCCGTTACAGACTTCGGCACGCAATTCGGTGTCGTGTTCCCCGATGCCGCCTGTGAAGATGAGCGCGTCCAGCCCGCCCAGCACCGCCGCGTAGGCACCGACATACTTGCGAATGCGATGGACGAAGATGTCGATCGCCAGGCGGGCCCGGGCGTCGCCGTTTCGCGCCCGTCTGCGTATGGCACGCATGTCGTTGTCGCCGCACAGGCCCAGCAGTCCGGAGTTGTGGTTCAACATCGCATCCAACGCCTCGACCGATAGCCCCGCCTGTTGTTGCAGGGTGATGAGGATGGAGGGATCGAGGTCGCCGGCCCGGGTGCCCATGACCAGGCCCTCCAGGGGCGTCATGCCCATGGAAGTTTCGACGCAGCGACCGCCGTCGCTGGCTGCCGCACTGGCGCCGTTGCCGAGATGGAGGCTGATCAGTTTCAAGCGTTCGAGTGGAGTTTGCAGCAGCGCGGCCGCTTCCGCGCAGACGTACTGATGTGAGATGCCGTGAAATCCATAGCGTCGGATCCGATAGCGGTCGGCCAGTTCATGGGGCAGCGCATAGCGCCAGGCGGGCTCCGGCAGAGCGGCCGAGTAGGCGGTGTCGAACACGGCAACCTGCGGCAGCTGCGGCGCCGCTTCGAGGACGCTCTCGATGCCCTGAACGCAGGCCGGATTGTGCAGGGGGGCCAGAGGGGTGAGTGAACGGATACGCTCCAGTACGGCGGTGTCGATGCGCACCGGATCGCGGAATGCCTCTCCACCGTGCACGACACGATGGCCGATGGCTTCGATCCTGTGGCTCCGCATGGCCGTCTCGACGATCTTGCGGATGGCGTGACCGCGTGCCGATTCACCCGCACCATTGTCCAGGTCGATGCTGCCTCGGGCGGGGGGCACTTCGGCTCCGCTGGTGAAGATACCGTATTTCACCGAAGAACTGCCGGAATTGAGTGCGAGTATGGACATGGTCAGGCCTGTTTCGACAGTCTCGGGATCGCACCTGTCGGTTGGGTCGGTGGTGACTGTGCAGGAGGCGGCGCCGAAGCGCGTGCATGGATTCAGTCTAGTCAATATCCCGATCGTTGAAATCAGAAAGGGGACGAAGTCCGGCCGCTGGACGACGACGGGTGGGGCCCGTGCTGCCGTTGCGAAATTCAGCCATCGTTTCAGTTTCGTTTCAGCTAAGTCTGCCAATCTAGCCATCGACAAGCATCAGATTGGGAGACTACAAATGAATCAGCAACAAGAAATCCATGTCTGGGATCCGATGGTCAGACTCTTTCACTGGATCCTGGTGACGGCCTTCGCCGTTGCCTGGTTGACGGAAGATGAATGGATGACCCTGCACAGCTATGCGGGCTACGTCATCGTCGGTCTGATGTTGTTCAGACTCGTCTGGGGTCTGATCGGCCCGCGGTATGCCCGGTTCAGTGATTTCGTCAAGTCACCGGCGACGGTCATCGGCTACATGAAGGACTTGGCGAAATTCCGCGCGCCTCGTTTTATCGGCCACAATCCGGCGGGCGGTGCCATGATCGTGGCGCTATTGCTGTCACTGATCGCCGCCTGTGTGACCGGTTTGCTTGCCTATGGCGCAGTCGGTTCAGGCCCGCTGTCGAGCCTGTTTCTCTCGCAAGCGACTTACGGTAGCGAGTGGTGGGAAGAGGTCCATGAGTTTTTCGCCAATTTCACCCTGCTGCTGGTGGTGATCCATGTCGGCGGCGTGGCCTTCGAGTCGCTGCTGCACAAGGAAAATCTTGTGCGCTCCATGTTTACCGGTATCAAGCGGGCCTGATCCCACCGGCGGTTCAGTTCGGTTTCCATCTGGCAAATCGAACCTGGTCATGGGCATCCGTGTGGATGCCCTCTTAAAAGATTCAGAGGAGGACATGATGTTGAGGAAGAGATACTTCTATTTCGCGGTGCTGGTATGGATGCCGGCGATCGTACACTCGGCAGAGGTGGAGTCCCTGCTCGACAAATACCGTCAGCAGGGCGTGGAACAATTTTCGGCCATCAAGGGCGAAACGCGCTGGAATCTGGTCAACGCGGAAAACAGCGGCAGAAGCTGCAGCGACTGTCACGGTTCGAATCTCGCTCTGGTGGGCAAGCATGCCAAGACCGGCAAACGGATCGAGCCCATGGCGCCGTCGGCGAATCCAAAGCGACTGACCGATATGGCAAAAATCGAGAAATGGTTCAGGCGAAACTGTAAATGGACTCTGGGCCGTGCCTGCACGCCGCAGGAGAAGGGCGATTTTCTGGTCTTCCTGCAGCAACAGTAAAAGTGAATACTTGAGGAGAAGCTATCATGAATCGAAAAACCCTCTGGGTGCTGTTGCCCATTTCCGTTATGCTGCTGGCAGGGGCCGGTCTGGTATTGGCGGATCGAGATGGCGACGACGATGATTATAGAAAAGGCTGGTTTTTCCCCCGCTGGATGACGCCACAACGCATGGCATACGACAGTGAGTCCGGTAAGCTCTATAAAGAGGAGTGCGGCAGTTGCCACTTCCCCTTCCAGCCGGGATTCCTGCCCGCAAGTTCCTGGCAGGAGATGATGCAGGGCCTGGACGACCATTTCGGTGAAAATGCGGAACTCTCTGAGCAGGCAAACCAGCAGATCACACAGTTTCTGCTCAGCAACGCTGCCGGTGAGGTCAACCGTGAGATCCCCAACAAGGTCATGTGGTCCCTGCGTTACACGCCTCAGCCGAAACGGATCACCGACACGGCCTTTTTTCGCCATGAGCATCGTGAGATACCGCCGGGAGTCATGCAGCGACGGGAGAACCTGCTCTCTTTCGCCAACTGCGACAGCTGCCATACCCGCGCCCTTCAGGGCTCCTATAATGAGCATGAGATCCGCATTCCCGGAATCGGCCGCTGGGACGATTGATAAGATAGGGGAAGTATGAAGCAGTTTCTTGTCCTATTTCTTCTGATCGGTATCGGCCTTACCAACGTCAGCGCGGATGGAGACGGCTATCTGGAGGCCCGCCGTCTTGTCCGTGAGGGCAAGATCCTTCCCTTGGAACAGATTCTCGACGGGCTGAGCCAGTTCAAATCCGGACAGATCCTGGAAGTGGAGTTCGATGACCGCCGTCAGGGGATGCGCTACGAAATCGAGATCCTGGATAGCCAGGGTACGGTCTGGGAGTTGAAAGTGGACGCCGTGACCGGTGAGATCCTGGAACAGGAACTGGAGGACTGAACTTGCGTCTGCTGCTGGTCGAAGATGATCGCCTCCTCTCTCTCTCCCTGAAACAGGACCTCGAACATCAGGGTTATGCGGTCGATCTGGCCGAGAACGGCCGTGATGGCCTCTTCATGGGTAACGAGATCCCCTACGACATCATTGTGCTCGACCTGGGGTTGCCGGAGATACCCGGCCTGGAGGTGCTTGCCGAATGGCGAGCCCGCGGCAATACCACACCGGTCATCATCCTCACCGCGCGCGATGCCTGGCACGAGCGGGTCACCGGATTCAAGGCCGGGGCGGACGACTATCTGGGCAAGCCGTTTCACGTTGAAGAGCTGGTGGTGCGCATCCAGGCCCTGATTCGCCGCAGTCACGAAGCGGTGGGACAGCAGATCGAGTCGGGCGGCTTGCGCCTGGACGAGGATCTGCAGCAGGTGATGCTGCCGTCGGGAGAGACCCACGAGCTGACCGGGACCGAGTTTCGTCTGTTGCGCTATCTGATGCTGAATCGGGGCAAGATCCTGTCGAAGACGCGTCTCACGGAGCACGTCTACGAACAGGATTTCGATCGGGACAGCAATCTGATCGAGGTCTATATCCGGCGGCTGAGGGACAAGCTCGGCAAAGCGGTCATCGAGACCCGCCGTGGTCAGGGTTACCTCTATGTGGGCGTTTCGGAATAACTCGCTGGAACGCCGGCTGAATCTCGGGCTGACCATCAGCCTGCTGCTGCTGGTCGGCGTGCTGTGGCTGACCGGCAGCCGCTTCCTGCAGACCATGACCGAGGACTTCGTCGCCTCCCGCCTGAAACACGATGCCGAGGCGCTGCTGGGATCCCTGGTCCTCTCTCCGCGCCACGTCAGGGTACGACAGGGGCGTATCAACCAGATCTACATCCAGCCCTTTTCCGGCCACTACTATCTGATTCAGCTTGCCGATGGCCGTCAGTCCACATCGCGCTCGCTGTGGGATTTTCACCTCGAGCTTCCGCAGTTGGAGGTGGGCCAGTCCAGAAAACTCCGCACGGAGGGACCGAACGGACAGCAGTTGTTGATCTGGTTGGGCGGTTTCCGCAAGCAGGACAAGGTCTTGACCATCGCCGTGGCCGAGGATGTTGCGCCCATCGCCGCCATGAGGGAGCGCTTTCAGATCAACTTCGGCCTGCTCTCGCTGGGCGGATTGCTGTTGCTGTTGTTGCTGCAGCGTTGGGTCGTGCGTCGCAGTTTCCAGCGACTTGAACCCTTACGTGCGGAGATCCAGGGTCTGGCCGAGAGCGGGGGACAGCAGATCAACGAGGATGTGCCATCGGAGATCGGCCCGCTGGTGCAGGAACTCAACCACCTGTTGAAACTGCTGACCCAACGCAATGAGCGGGCCCGCAACGCGCTGGGCAACCTGGCGCATGCCCTCAAGGGGCCGCTGAATCTGTTGGGCCGGTATTTCGACCGCCTGCCCGAGGACGAGCGTAAAGGGGAGGGCGAAATGGCCGCCGTTCAGGCCGAGCGCATACGTCTTCTGATCGAACGTGAACTCAAGCGGGCGCGTATGGCGGGCAAGGGGACACCCAGCCAGCGCTTCGATCCGCGGCACGACTTGCAGGATCTGGTCGCGGTGGTGCGTCAGGTGCACCAGGAGCGGAGTCTGGAGGTCGATCTCCATATCGATCCTGCGCTGAGCCTGTTCGGCGATCGTGAGGACATGTTCGAGCTGATCGGCAACCTGCTCGACAATGCCTTCAAATGGGCCGCCACCCGGTTGCGGGTGAGGGTTGTGGGTGGCGATCCGGTCACTATCCTGGTCGAGGATGACGGCAAAGGTCTTTCCGATCGGGATCTGCAACGCCTGACAGAGCGTGGCAGCCGGCTGGATGAGAGTGTGGAGGGGCACGGTCTGGGACTCTCGATCGCGCTCGACATCGCCAAGCTCTATGGTGGCGGCATACGCTTCGACCGCTCGACCGAACTGGGTGGGCTCTGTGTCGAGGTCAGGCTCGGGAACAGCTAGCTTTGTCAGTGTGATGTAACCGGCAGAGGTTTTTTTCAGTCTGGTTTCAGCTGTCGACGCTATGCTGAAGATAGCGGAAGGGCAGGGAAGCTTACCTCGCATACCGCTGGCAGACACCAGGGAGGGTGCCGGGCCAACACCGCTTATGTTTGCAGGAGTCAGACCATGAAACAGTTCAGGAAAAGCCTGTTGATGGGAGCGCTTATCTCGTTGGCAGGGATCGTCTCAGCCCAGACTCCCATACCCACCGCGCGTGGACCTATGCCGTTTTCAGCATTCGATCAGAATGCCGACGGGGCCATCAGCCGGCAGGAGTTCGAGAGCCTGCACGCCCAGCGCCAGCAGACGCCTAATCCCCAGGGTTATTCGGCGCGTCGGTATAATGACCCGCCCAAGTTCAACGATTTCGATCGCAACCGCGACGGCAGCCTGAGTGCCGACGAGTTTGCTCAGGGGCAGCTCAACCGCATGCAGCAACGCCGGCAGCAGATGTGGGGTCCGGGGCAGGGTGGCAACGTGCCACGCGGACCCGGCATGGGGCAGGGAATGGGCCCCGGTATGGGCCGTGGCATGGGACCCGGTATGGGGCAGGGAATGGGCCCCGGCATGGGCCGTGGCATGGGACCCGGTATGGGTCAGGGAATGGGACCCAGAAGCGGGCCGGGGATGGGGCCGGGAAGAGGGCGTAACATGCCCGCTTTCAGTGAATTCGATCTCAATGCCGACGGGGTGCTGCAGCCTCAGGAGTTCGAGCAGGCCCGGGCTCAACGTATTCGTGAACGGGCCGAACAGGGTTATTTGATGCGCAATCTTCAAAATGCGCCACCTTTCGGCAGCATCGATGCCAATGGCGACGGTGTGGTGTCGCCGGCGGAGTTTGCCGCTGCTCAGGCGGCACATCGACAACCTTGAGTCATAACTGATAGGGTGGGAGTACAACGACGAGGACACAGGCCGGTGCCACCAGCTCACCGCCGATGAGCCGCATGGAGGCGGCGCCATGGAAACCAGACTCCCACCCCTCACCTTGCATCCCATACCCTCCTGTCGGCTGGCCCTGATCCTTTACGCTCTGCAATGCCTGACGCTGGTCGCCCTGATCATGGCTCCCATTCCTCCCGTAGTGAGGGACCAGCTGTTGTTTCTGTTGCTGCTGCTGAGTCTCCAAGCCAAACGCCAGTCCGGCGCAAGCCCATCACTCAGGATTACCGAGGTCCGCATCGATGATGCTTACGCTTCGCGTCTGGTGTTTGCCGATGGCCGTCTGCTGCAGACCTCCCTGCGGGGCGATTCCCTGGTCACCAACAGCGTGATACTTCTGCGCTTCGAAGGCGAGAGCTGTTTTTCCCGGCCGAGTCTGCTCCTCGACCGCGATACGCTCTCTGCCGATGAAATGCGACGGCTGCGGGTGATGCTGCACGCCGGCAGGCGCAGGGTGGATCAGTATGGGGAGTAAGTGTCCGGAATGAGGATGGTCGGACGCTTCTGTACCCGGTCGTCGCTGTAGGGGAAGTCTATGGTGTAGTGCAGTCCGCGGCTTTCATGGCGGCACATGGCCGAGCGGATGATGAGGTCCGCCACCTCGACCAGATTACGCAGCTCCAGCAGGTCGTTGCTGACGCGGAAATTGCTGTAGTACTCGACGATTTCACGGCGCAGCAGATCGATCCGCCGCTTGGCCCGCTCCAGGCGCTTGTTGCTGCGGACGATGCCCACATAGTCCCACATGAAATGGCGCAACTCGTCCCAGTTGTGGGAGACCACCACCTCTTCGTCCGGCTCCGTGACCCGGCTCTCGTCCCAGGGGGGGAGGGCGGGTGGTTCAGAGGTCGCGGCATCGAGGGCATGAATGTCCAGCGCCGCCTGTTCGGCAAAGACCAGACACTCCAAGAGGGAATTACTGGCCATACGGTTGGCGCCGTGGAGGCCGGTATAGGCGATTTCACCGACCGCATAGAGGCCGGTGATGTCGGTGCGCGCCCGATGGTCGGCCATGACGCCACCGCAGGTGTAGTGGGCGGCCGGGACCACGGGGATGGGCTGCTGCGTGATGTCGATGCCGAAATCGAGGCAGCGCTGGTGAATGGTCGGGAAGTGCTCACGGATGAACTCGGCCGGCTTGTGGCTGATATCGAGGAAGAGGCAGTCGGCGCCGAGCCGCTTCATCTCGTGGTCGATGGCGCGGGCGACGATATCGCGCGGGGCCAGCTCGCCGCGGGGATCGAAATCTTGCATGAAACGGCTGCCGTCGGGCAGTTTGAGCTGGCCGCCTTCTCCCCGCACCGCCTCCGAAATGAGGAAGCTCTTGGCCTCCGGATGGTAGAGGCAGGTGGGGTGGAACTGAATGAATTCCATGTTGGCGACCCGGCAGCCGGCGCGCCAGGCCATGGCGATACCATCGCCGGTGGCCACATCCGGGTTGCTGGTGTAGAGATAGACCTTGCTGGCCCCGCCGGTGGCGAGAACCACGAAGCGGGCGCGGAAGGTTTCCACCTTGCCACTGTGGTGATTCAGCACATAGGCACCATAACAGCGCTTCTGCCGCTTCTCATTGCCCTTTTCGCTGGTCATCAGATCGATTGCGATATGGTGGGGAAAGACCTCGATATTCGGCCGGGACAGTACCTGTGACTGCAGGGTGGTCTCAACCTCCTTACCGGTGGCGTCGGCGGCATGGATGACCCGACGGTGGGAATGGCCCCCCTCGCGGGTCAGGTGGTAACCTCCGCTGCTGGCGGAGGCGTCATCGCGGGTGAAATGGACTCCGCCCTTGAGCAACCAGTCGATATTCTGGGGTCCGTGCTCGACCACCAGCTGGACCGTCTCCTCGTTACACAGGCCGGCTCCGGCGTCGAGGGTGTCGCGGACATGGGAAGCGACGCTGTCGGCGGCATCGAGCACCGCAGAGATTCCACCCTGGGCATAGTAGGTGTTGGTCTCCTCCAGCTCCCGCTTGGCCACCAGGGCGATGCGTAAGTGTCCACCCAGACGCAGGGCCAGGCTGAGCCCGGCGGCACCGCTGCCAATGATGAGGACGTCGTGATAGTGCTCGTTGGCCATCTCTTGCAGGATATTTGCGGGGTCAGGTGGTTACAGCCATAATGCGCGTCAATCTGATCCGCATCCTAGCCTAAAAGCGCTGTCTGTTGAACCAGATCAACGGAAGTGGGGATTCGGAGAACTATTCACAAACTAGATTGTCAATGGGACTGTGCACAGGAAGTGCCCGTCGCGAGGAGGTCAGGGCCCGGATGGGCGAACGGTTGATTGATCAGGAACTCGTCCTTCGAGTGCAGAAGGGCGACAAAAAGGCTTTCGATCTGTTGGTGCTCAAGTATCAGCAGAAGATTTCCAATCTGATCTCCCGTTATATCCGAGACCCGCACGAGGTTTTGGACGTGACCCAGGAGGCCTTTATCAAGGCCTATCGGGCGTTGCCGAAGTTCCGAGGTGACAGTGCCTTCTACACCTGGCTCTACCGCATCGCCATCAACACGGCCAAGAACTACCTCGTCGCCCAGGGCAGGCGCCCCCCCACAGACGATGTGGAGGCCGAGACCGCTGAACAAATGGATGTGGGTGTACGTCTAAAGGAGACAGGTACGCCGGAAAACCATGTGTTGACCGAAGAGATTTCGATGACGGTGCAGAAAGCCATCGAGGATCTGCCCGAGGATCTGCGAACAGCCATCATCCTGAGAGAGCTCGAAGGTATGAGCTATGAAGAGATCGCCAACGCCATGTCCTGCCCGGTGGGTACCGTTCGCTCACGTATTTTCAGGGCGCGCGAGGCGATCGACAAGAAGTTGAGCCCATTACTGAAACCATGACACATCAGGCATAACACCATGACTGAGCAAGAGTTAGAAAGGCTGTCCGCACTGGTCGACGATGAACTGCCGTCCAACGAAATCGGCGGCGAGGTCAACAAACTCAGCCGGAACGAGGGCGCGCAGGCGTCCTGGTCCCGCTACCACCTGATCGGTGACGCCATGCGGCGTGAGATCGGATCGCTCTACGACCCGGGCATGGCTCAGGCCATCAGCCGCCGGCTGGCCGACGAACCGGTGGTGTTGGCCCCCGCAGCGGTCAAATCCCGCGCCACGCCCCGGCGCAAGACCCTGGCGGGACTGGCGGTGGCGGCTTCCGTGGCGGCAGTGGCCGTAGTCATGGCCCCCCAGCTGATCAATCCGGAAAGCTCCGAGACCCAACCCAGAGTGGCCGAGCAGCAGCCGGCACAGCCGGCAGCCGACAACCAGACCTATTTCGTGGCGCAGGACGGCACGCGCTGGGAGATGCTGAAGAAACCGGCCGTCGAGTCCCGGCTCAACGCCTACCTGGTCAATCATCAGGAGTTCTCGGCGGCGAGCAGCATCAAGGGCATCATGCCCTATGCCACATTCGTCAGTTACGACGGTAACAAGAAGTAGAGTGAATATGCCTGCGATTCGAATGAGACCTTTCCGACGCCGAGCCGTACTTCTCATTCCTTTCGTTCTGCTTCTCTCAACGCGTGCGCTGCTGGCAGACGAATCACTCTCGGCGCGCGACTGGCTGGAACGCATGATGGATGCGGTACAGCATCTCAGCTACCAGGGTACGTTCGTCTACCTGCACGACAACCAGCTTGAGACCATGCGCATCGTGCATGCCGTAGATGAGGACCGGGTGCGCGAGAGCCTGACATCGCTGAACGGTCAGCCGCGGGAAGTGCTGCGCGATGACGACGTGGTCACCTGCGTGATTCCGGAGTCGAACCAGGTTTCCGTCGACCGACGCCCTCCCAGCGACAAATTCCTCAACCTGTTGCCGGAGGATCTGGCACAGCTGGAGCAGCACTACAGCTTCCACCTCCTCGACCGTTCGCGCATCGCCAATCACCAGGCTCAGATCGTCACCATCGCGCCCAAAGATGCCCTCCGCTACGGCTATCGCTTCTACCTGGATGCCGATACCGGTTTACCGCTCAAGTCGGACCTGTTGAACGAATTCGGAGAGGTGGTGGAGCAGACCATGTTCACCGAGCTCGAGGTGGGCAAGGCGGAGATCAGCGATATCTATCACCGCGAGTCACTCTACACCTACCGCTTGCAGAACAATGCGGATGCGGCGGACAACCTCAGCAGCGACTACGTCAGCCGTTGGGATTTTCAGCGGCTTCCCAGTGGTTTCAGGCTGACCCTCAAGCACTATCTGCCCGATCCGGAGGGCTCGGTGCCGATCGAACAGTACGTCTTCAGCGACGGTTTGGGATCGCTGTCGGTGTTCGTGGAACAGGGCGAGCATGAAGACGGACTCAGCGGTGTCTCACGCCTGGGCGCCATCAACGCCTGGGGCGGCAGGGTCCAGGGATTTCAGGTCACCGCTGTCGGTGAGGTTCCGGCTGTAACGTTGCTGGGTGTCGTGCAGGGCATGCAACTGAAGTAGTGGCATGATCGAAGAGCGCGCCACCGTTGTGCGGCTGGATGAGGACTACGCCGTGGTCGAGACTCAGCAGCGCGCCGCCTGTGGCAGCTGTCAAAGCGCAGGCAGTTGCAGCACGAGTGTTCTCGCCGGCCTGTTCAAGCGAAGACCGAACCAGCTCCGGGTACTCAATCCCATCCAGGCTCAACCCGGTGAAGAGGTGATCATCGGATTGCAGGAACATGCCTTGCTGAAGGTTTCATTCAGCGCCTATCTGCTGCCGTTGGTGTGCATGCTGCTGTCGGCGATCGCCGTTCATCAATTGACCCGGGATGTCATGCCCCTGTTTGGGGAACTCCCCACCATTGGCGGTGGTCTATTTGGACTCATCTTCGGAATATACCTGTTCAAGGCGCTCGCACAGCGCCAGGCATCCGATCCGAGCTATCAGGCCGTGATACTCCGGCAGGCGATGACACAACGCGTGCCGTTCGTCCGACAAGCGAATCCTTGAGTATCGCTGCCCACAATTCATATCGATCAGGAGTGGTTTCGATGCGAGTTTTTCAACCGACGCAGAAATTGTTTGTCCTTGTTCTTCTTGGCTGCCTGTTCGTGGCCCCCTTGCAGGCGCGGGATCTGCCGGATTTCACCGTGCTGGCGGAGGAAAATGCGGCATCGGTGGTCAACATCAGCACCAAACAGTCGACCAAGATGGGGCAACTTCGTCAGTTCAACATTCCTGAGTTCAACGATATTCCGGAGGGCAGCCCGTTGGGTGAACTGATGAAGCGCTTCTTTGGCGAGCACGGTTTTCAGATGCCCGAAGAGGGGCCGAACAAACGTTCGCTCGGTTCCGGATTCATCGTCTCCGCGGACGGCTATATCCTGACCAACTTCCATGTGGTCGATGGGGCTGACGAGGTCGTGGTGCGCATGAACGACCGCAGAGAGTTCATCGCCGAGGTCGTGGGCAAGGACGAGCGGAGTGACATCGCCCTGATCAAGATCGATGCCGAGAATCTGCCGGCGGTCAAGATCGGCGATTCCAGGGAACTCAAGGTCGGCGAGTGGGTGCTGGCCATCGGATCTCCTTTCGGTTTCGATCACACGGTGACCGCCGGTATCGTCAGCGCCAAGGGGCGCAATCTGCCGAGTGAGAACTATGTGCCCTTCATTCAGACCGATGTGGCCATCAATCCCGGCAATTCCGGCGGTCCGCTGTTCAATCTTGATGGCGAGGTGGTCGGCATCAACTCACAGATCTACAGCCGCTCCGGTGGTTTCATGGGGCTATCGTTCGCGATTCCGATCGAGATGGCGATGGATGTGGCCGATCAGCTCAAGACCCGCGGACGTGTCAGTCGCGGCTGGCTGGGCGTTCTGATCCAGGACATGAACACCGACCTGGCGGAGAGTTTTGGGCTGGACCGTCCACGAGGCGCCCTGGTGGCGCGGGTGCTGCCCAACAGCCCTTCGGAAAAGGCCGGGCTGCAGGTGGGAGACGTGATCCTCGAATTCAACGGCACCCCCATCAGGACCTCATCGGAACTGCCCCCGCTGGTCGGTCGCGCGAATGTTGACGAGCCCGCCACGGTAAAGATTCTGCGTAACGGCAAACAGCGCACGGTGAAGGTCAGCATCGGCGAACTGCCCCCCGAGGAAGCGGTTGAACTGGCCAGCGCCCAACCGCCGAAGGTTTCTGAAAATCGGCTCGGTATGATGGTCTCCGAGGTTACGGACGCCATGCGCCAGTCCTATGGATTGCCCGTGCGGGGTGGTGTAGCGGTCGAATCGGTGACCGGACAGGCGGCCCGGGAGGCCGGCATTCAACAGGGCGACATCATCCTCAGTCTGAACGGCATCGAAGTCGACAGCGTGCCCCAGTTCAATCAGCTGGTGGCCGATCTGCCGGCGGACAGGACGGTAGCGGTGCTGGTGCATCGCAACACCGGCCCGATCTTTCTCGCCCTGCGGGTGCCGGACTAAGGCCTGTTGACACTATTCCAGTAGGCCCTGGTGAAACTGTTGCGCCTCTTTCATCGGACGGACTGCCACCTGTGCGAGGAGATGTTGGAGCAGCTCGAGGAGTTGCGCCGAACTATCGGATTCGAGCTCGAGCAGGTCGATATCGATACCGATGCCGGGCTGAAAGCCCGCTACGGTCACCAGGTGCCGGTCCTGGAGGATGCCACCGGGCATCGGTTGTGCGAGGTTTTTCTCGATCCTGCATCGGTCATGAACTACTTGCGGGACGCTTGATTTGGTATCATCCCCGCTTTATCGTTTCCGGCACCCCGCGAAACGCCCCGATTTGGGGCGTTTCTCTTTTGGTGCCAATTAGTTAGGCGTCATGTCAGCACTCGACCATATTCGTAACTTTTCCATCATTGCGCACATCGATCACGGCAAATCGACGATCGCGGACCGCTTTATCCAGATCTGCGGAGGCTTGAGCGAGCGGGAGATGGCCGAGCAGGTCTGCGATTCCATGGAGTTGGAGCGGGAGCGGGGCATCACCATCAAGGCCCAGAGCGTCACCCTCGACTATCACGCCCAGAATGGCGAGACCTATCAGCTCAACTTCATCGACACGCCCGGACATGTCGACTTCTCCTACGAGGTCTCCCGTTCGCTTGCCGCCTGCGAGGGCGCCCTGCTGGTGGTCGATGCCGCTCAGGGTGTGGAGGCCCAGAGTGTCGCCAACTGCTATACCGCGATCGAGCAGGGGCTCGAGGTGTTGCCGGTATTGAACAAGATCGATCTGCCCTCGGCCGACCCGGACAAGGTGATCACTGAGATCGAGGAGATCATCGGCATCGACACCGCGCACGCCATCCGTGTCAGTGCCAAGACCGGTGTCGGCATCGCGGAACTGCTGGAGCAGTTGGTCGCCACCATCCCGGCGCCGAGCGGCGATGTCGCCGCGCCCCTGCAGGCCCTGATCATCGATTCCTGGTTCGACTCCTATGTCGGCGTGATCTCCCTGATCCGGGTCATGAACGGCAGCATCAAATCCAAGGACAAGATGCGGATCATGTCAACCGGCCGTGTGTTTCAGGTCGAGAAGGTGGGCGTCTTCACCCCCAAACAGGTGGATAAACCACAGCTGGCCGCGGGTGAGGTGGGTTATCTGATCGCCGGTATCAAGGAGATCGACGGCGCCCCGGTGGGTGATACCATCACCTTGGAGAATCGTCAGGCCGACAAGCCGTTGCCCGGTTTCAAACAGATGGTGCCGCGGGTCTTTTCCGGCCTCTACCCGGTCAGTTCGGACGACTATGAGGATCTGCGTGATGCGCTGCAGAAGCTGCGTCTCAACGATGCCGCGCTCCACTACGAGCCGGAGACCTCTCAGGCCCTGGGTTTCGGTTTCCGTTGCGGCTTCCTCGGCATGCTGCACATGGAGATCGTGCAGGAGCGGCTGGAACGCGAATACGATCTCGACCTCATCACCACGGCGCCCTCGGTGGTCTACGAGGTGCTCAAGAGCGACGGTGAGGTGATCCGCATCGAGAACCCTGCGGCGCTGCCTGATCCCGCCAAGATCGAAGAGGTGCGTGAGCCCATTATCGTGGCTACCATCCTGGTGCCCCAGGACTATCTCGGCAATGTGATCACCCTCTGCATCGAAAAGCGGGGTGTGCAGAAGAATCTGCAATATCTCGCGGGACAGGTTCAGTTGAGCTATGAGCTGCCGATGAATGAGGTGGTGCTCGACTTTTTCGACCGGCTGAAGTCGGTAAGCCGGGGCTATGCCTCCTTCGAGTACGAATTCGTGCGCTTTCAGGCCTCGCCCCTGGTCAAGCTGGATGTACTGATCAACGGGGAGCGGGTAGACGCGTTGTCACTGATCGTCCATCGCGACCAGGCTCAGTCCCGGGGCAGGGATCTGACCAGCAAAATGAAGGAACTGATTCCGAGACAGATGTTCGAAGTCGCCATTCAAGCGGCCATCGGCAGCAAGATCATTGCGCGCACCACGGTCAAGGCGCTGCGCAAGAACGTCACGGCGAAATGTTACGGGGGTGACATCACCCGTAAACGCAAGCTGCTCGAGAAGCAGAAAGCGGGTAAAAAACGCATGAAGCAGGTGGGGCGGGTGGATATCCCCCAGGACGCCTTCCTTGCCGTATTACAGGTCGGCAAGGATAATTAGCTCCAGCAGGGTGTATTGGATTAGTGTTAACAGGCCCTCGACATAGGACGACGCATCGACAATGAATTTTGATTTCCCCACCTTTTTGGTTGTCGCCAGTGCACTGACCGGCGGCATATGGCTCTTCGATGTGTTGTTTCTGGCGCCGAAACGACGCAAGCTGGCTCCCGCCGAGGGAGGCGAGGCCGATGAGACCACGCTATCCGCCTACAAAGAGCCGCTTCTGGTCGAGTACGCCCGCTCCTTTTTCCCGGTTATATTCATTGTCCTGATTCTGCGCTCCTTCCTGGTCGAGCCATTCCGCATTCCCTCCGGTTCCATGATGCCGACCCTGTTGGTGGGCGACTTCATTCTGGTCAACAAGTTCAGCTACGGCATTCGCCTGCCGGTGTTGAACACGAAGGTCATCACCATCGGCGACCCGCAGCGCGGCGATCCCGTGGTTTTCCGCTATCCCAAGCAGCCCCAAATCGACTATATCAAGCGTGTGATCGGGCTGCCGGGAGACACCATCTACTATAAGAACAAGACGCTCTACATCAATGGTGAGGCGATGCCGCAGACGCCCGTCGGCCGTTATACCGGCATCGGTAGTGGCGCGCGCATGACAGGCGCCATCAAGTCCATCGAGAATCTGGACGGCGTTGAGCATGCCATTTTGATTCACCCTCTGGCACCGGACTTCGCCAGTGGATGTTCGGTACTCGCACGCGGGCCGATCACCGTTCCGGAGGGTCACTATTTCGTCATGGGCGACAATCGGGACAACAGCAATGACAGCCGTTGCTGGGGTTTCGTGCCGGATGAAAACCTGGTTGGCAAGGCATTCGGCATCTGGATGAATTGGGATTCCGAACTGGGTAGTTTCCCTCCCATCGAATGGGAGAGAATCGGTAATGGCATAGAGTGATCGGCAGTGAGAGCGGCCGGCTATATGAGGTGATTCAGATGCAAACACTAAACAAGCAGCGAGGCCTGACATTTATCAGCTGGTTGGTGATTCTCGTCGTCCTGGGTTTCATGGTGATGGTCGGTATCAAAATCACCCCCGTTTATCTCGAACACTACTCCATCAAGGGATCGCTCGAGTCACTGAAACACGAGCCACTGATAAGCCGCAAGCCCGTGGCGGATATCCGGAAGATGCTGTATCGCCGGCTTGAAATCAACAGCATCACAACCTTGTCCAAGGATGAGATCTCGATAAAGCGCAGTGGTGGTGTGACCACCATCAGTATAAGCTACGAAGAACGCAGGCCAGTTTTCGGTAACCTCTCTCTGGTGATGACCTTCAACGACTCGATCGAGCTGATCGCGAATTGAAACCGGATATCGATAAATTCTGCAGGCAACTGGATTACCGATTCGCCGATCTCCATCTTCTGAGACAGGCACTGACACATCGCAGTGCCGGCGGCCCCAACAATGAACGTTTAGAGTATCTCGGTGATGCCGTTCTGGGGTTTGTGGTGGCCGATGCGCTCTATCACCAGTTTCCCGATGCCTCAGAAGGACAGTTAAGCCGGTTGCGTGCCTCTTTGGTCAAACGCGACACCCTGGCCAAAATTGCCCGTGAATTCGACCTGGGGGCTTTTTTGAATCTGGGAGCGGGCGAACTTCGCAGCGGCGGTCACGCCCGGGCATCGATCCTCGCTGACGGAGTTGAGGCGATCTTTGCCGCCATCTATCTTGATGGGGGATATCAGGCTGTCCGGGAGGTGATTCTGAGCATCTTTACCTCACGCATCGAGGCACTCAACCTCGATGACCACCAAAAGGACCCGAAGACGCGACTGCAGGAGCTGCTGCAGGCCAGGAGGTTGGGTCTTCCCAGTTACGAGGTCGTGGATATCAGCGGTGAACCCCATCAGCAGAACTTTCGAGTCCTCTGCAGAGTGGCGGAGCTGCAGTCCGAGATGGAGGGTTCCGGATCCAGTCGTCGCAAGGCTGAGCAGGATGCGGCGGCCAGGCTCCTGAGTACACTGAACCATGAATGAAACCGTCCAGCACTGCGGCTATGTGGCCATCGTGGGTCGTCCCAATGTGGGCAAGTCGACCCTGCTCAACAGGATCCTCGGCATCAAGCTGGCGATTACCTCGCACAAAGCCCAGACCACACGGCATGCGATCCTGGGTATCAAGAGCTTTGACGATGGCCAGGTGGTCTACGTCGATACTCCGGGTATCCACGACCGCTCCGACAATGCCATGAACCGTTACCTCAATCGCACCGCTCGCAGCGTGCTCAGCGATGTGGACCTGCTGATCTTTGTCGTCGAAGCGCTGCGTTGGACCAAGGAAGATGAGAAGGTGCTGGCCCATCTGCAACAGGCGCGGGTGCCTGTGATTCTGGCCGTCAACAAAGTGGACAAGGTCAAACAGAAAGAGGCGTTGCTGCCTTATCTGTCTGAAATGGCGGCACGACACGATTTCCGGGAAATCGTACCGCTTTCGGCGAAGAACGGCAGGAACCTGGAGCAGCTGGAGGCATTGGTCCTGCAGGCACTGCCGTCCGGCGAGAGACTCTTTCCGGACGATCAGCTGACCGATCGGCCCGAGAAGTTTTTCGCCGCCGAGATGATCCGTGAGCAGGTCACACGACGCTATGCCAAGGAACTGCCCTATGCCACCTCGGTCGAGATCGAGAAGTTCGAGGAGCTGGAGGGCCGTTATCGCATCCACGCCGTCATCTGGGTGGAAAAGCCGGGTCAGAAAGGGATCATCATCGGTAAGAACGGGCAGGCTCTGAAGGAGATGGCGACCCAGGCCAGAAAGTCGATGGAGAAGTTCTTCGACACCAAGGTTCATCTCGAAATCTGGGTCAAGGTCAAAAAGAGCTGGTCCAGTGACGAAGCCTCCCTGGTAAGGCTGGGCTACGGAGAGTGATGCCGGGTTCGCTGTGCTTTTTTCTGCATTCGGGTCCGCGTGAGTGAGTGGCAATCCGCTGTCACCGGCCTGTGTCATCCATCGACGCGACTACCGCAATACCAGTCTGTTACTGGAACTCTTCACGCCGGATGAGGGCAGGGTACCCGCCATCGCCAAAGGTGTGAAATCGGGCCGTGCCTCGCGCGTAGCCCTGTTACAGCCCTTCATGCCGCTGCAGGTGATCCTGCGAGGCCGCGGCGAGATCAGACAACTGTTCCAGGTCGAGCCGGATGGACGTCCATACCAACTTACAGGCGAGAGACTCTACTGTGGTTTCTATCTGAACGAGTTGCTGATGCGGCTGCTGGAGCGCCACGATCCCTATCCCAGGCTCTATCGCCACTATCTGGATACGTTAGAGCGACTCACCGACGGTGATGCGCCCGCGCAGTGCCTGCGGAATTTCGAACTCGATCTGCTGCAGGAGTTGGGATATGGACTGTTACTCGATCATACGGCCGACAGTGGCGAGCCGGTAGATCCCGATCGGCTCTACCATTACGAGCTGGAGCAGGGGCCCCTGGATCTGGCCACCGGTTCCGCCGACATGAGGATACATGGACGTACGCTGTTATGCCTGCATAATAGGGATCCGCTGGATGCGCAGTGCGCGGATGAAGCGAAGCGTCTGCTGCGCCGCATTCTGGCGCACTACCTGGGCGACAAGCCACTGAAGAGCCGAGAGCTGTTTCAGGGCCATAGGCAATAGTAAATCAACAAGGGTTGAACTGAGCGTGGAAAACGAACTACTACTTGGCGTCAATATCGATCACGTAGCGACTTTGCGGCAATCCCGCGGCACCCGATACCCGGAGCCGATCCAGGCGGCACTGGTGGCGGAGCAGGCGGGCGCCGATGCGATCACGCTGCATCTGCGTGAAGACCGGCGACACATTCAGGACAGGGACGTGGAGATGCTTTCCGGCATTCTGCAGACGCGTATGAACCTGGAGATGGCAGCGACCCCCGAAATGGCCGCCATTGCCAGCCGCTTCCGTCCTCACGACTGTTGTCTGGTGCCGGAGAAGCGTGAAGAGCTGACCACCGAGGGCGGCCTCGATGTGGCCGGCAATCTCGACTACATGAAGGCGTACTGCAGCGAGCTGGCCGACGTCGGCATTCGCGTCTCGCTCTTTATCGATGCCGACCTGAAACAACTCGACGCCGCGCGTGAAGCGGGGGCACCCGTGGTCGAGATCCACACCGGCCATTTTGCCGATGCGCACAACGAGCGTACGCGTCGCAACGAACTGGAACGCATCGTGAAGGCGGTCGACCACGGCCAGCAGCTGGGTCTGCAGGTAAACGCGGGCCACGGGCTCGACTATCACAATGTTAAGGATATCGTCGGAATCCAGGGTATCAGCGAGCTGAATATCGGCCATTCCATCATCTGTCGGGCTGTCTTCGCCGGTCTGGAACAGGCGGTTCGCGACATGAAGGCGCTTTTGCGACGATAGTGTGTCGAGGGATGAGGGGGAGTAAAGCCCTAGTCGCTCACTGGCTTGCAGCCACTTTTTGTCCGGGAGCCTTCACTCGAATTGTGTCCTGGCCAGAATTGCCGCCGTCAGCAACAGCAGCGTCACGATCCAGACCAGGATGTAGATGGTCATGGCCCGTTTCGCCTTGGTCTTCTCGGACCAGGTGCGCGGCTGAATGCCTTTGACCAGAAATACGACCTTGGCGGCCAGGTTGACGCAGACGATGTTGGCCGCCAGCAGCAGGGCCGCGCCGATGGCGTAATCGGTCTGGCCGTGACCCAGGGTCAGGCCGACGGTGGCGGCGGGCGGCAGCAGTGCCACCGCGACCATGACACCGACCAGTACGCTCGGTAATCCGGTGGTGAGCGACAGCGCGGCGGCGGCGCCCGAGGCCAGTGCGAGCGCCAGGGAGTCGATTCCCACGTCGCTACGGGCGAGCAGTTCAGCAGTATCCTCAAACGGCCACAACAGACCGATCAACAGCGAGAGGGAGATGGCAATCGCCAGTCCCGCGAACAGGGATTTGAGCGATTTCTTCATCAGGTGGATATCGCCCAGCGCGGTGCCGAGACCGAAGGCCAGGTTGGGCCCCAGCAGGGGGGCGATCACCATGGCGCCGATGACGACGGCCACGTTGTCCTCCACCAGGCCGATTGCCGCCACCACTGTGGAGAGCATGACCAGCACCACGAAGTTGATGTCGAGCCGGGCATTCTTGTCCACCGAGGCGTACATCGCCTCGCGGGTGGTGCTGGCTTTGTCCTCCTGCTTCTCTTCATCGCTCTTGCCGCTGGGTAGCGTGGCGTCGACCGGAAAGACGATGATGCGTGCCGAGGGCTGTGCGCCGAGCACGTTCTGCAGGGCGTCGAGTACCGCCTGAACCTTTTCATCGGCCACCAGCATGCGCATGGCCAGGCGACCATCCTCGCCTTCGCGTCCAAGGCGGAAATCGCGTGCCTTGTATTTCTCCGCGATGATCGAGACGGTGTCGACGCTACCGCGTTGGGCGATGACCTCAACCAATTTCATGGATGCACCGCCCGTTTCAGCCCACGCTGCCCTGCCACAGCCGTATGCCGAGGGTGAAGAAGGCGATAGCCAGAGCCCCGCAGGCCAGGGTGAGGAACAGGTTGGACCAGCTTCGAGCCTGTGCACGCAACGCTTTGCCCGCGAAGAAACTGCCGGCGGCGGTGACCAGGAAGCCGAACTCGCTGATGAAGAGCATTGTCAACAGAGGCAGGCTCCGATCCTCTGCTGCGCCCAGAACGCCCGTTTGAATCAAGACCATCGCCAGTATCAGGCCGAGACCGGCGGCAAGCCAGGGGAAAGAAAACTTCATATTGAGGTTCCGTTGTTGTTGCCAGAGCAAAGGATACCCGATATCCGAACCGTGTTGGCGTCCGCATGGGTCTAGATCAAAAGACTCCTGACGGATCATCAGACCGGACAGTGGCCGATGAAAATGTAGTCAACATGGTTCTTAAACAGAAATTCCAACAGCTCTTTCACGCAAACTCTGGACGTCCCGGTGGACGACTTCTCCCTGTCGATGGTGTCGAGGCTATGTCGTGGGACAACTAGCTGGTGATATAGCTGACCAACTGCTCGATCATGAACTGCTGGTTTTCGATAATCGCTTTTACCAGGTCGCCGATGGAGATGATGCCGATCAGTTCGTCACCCTGCATGACCGGAAGGTGGCGGACCCGTTTTTCGGTCATGATGGCCATGCACTCCTCGACACTCTGATCCGGATGCGCGACCACCACGTGGGAAGACATCACCTCGGAGACCTTGGTCTGTTTGGAGGTTCTGCCTTTGAGGATGATGTTACGGGCATAATCCCGTTCCGAGAAGAGGCCGGCCGGTTTGTTGTCCTGCAGCACCACGAGTGCGCCTATCCCTTTGTCGGCCATGATCGTCAAGGCCTCGAAGACGGTTGCATCCGCAGCCACGGTTTCGACTTGAGGGCCTTTGGTCTGCAGTAACTGGTTGATCGTTTGCACGCGTTCACCTCCATATCAATTCTGATTTTTTTCTAACTATAGATCATTTGGCGTCCGGTTCGGGAATGGGGCAGGATTTGTCATCCAACGGCGTCGCCGGAGCCTGGGGTGGCAAGGCCGGGGGGCATCCTGCACTTTGCTATGCCGGTGGGTGGGGGCAGCCCACGACAACAGTCGCATTTGTGATTTTTGCCGCGGAAACAGGGTAGAATCGCGTCCATGAACTACAAAACCATCGAAGATTTCATCGGCAATACCCCCCTGGTCAGGCTGCAACGACTCCCGGGCGAGACCAGCAACACCCTTCTGGTCAAACTGGAAGGCAACAACCCGGCCGGTTCGGTCAAGGATCGACCGGCACTGAGCATGATCCGGCACGCCGAGGCACGCGGCACCATCAAATCCGGGGACACGCTGATCGAGGCCACCAGCGGCAACACCGGCATCGCCCTCGCCATGGCGGCCGCCATCAAGGGCTACCGCATGATCCTGGTGATGCCGGATCACATGAGCGTGGAACGTCGGGCGGTGATGAAGGCCTATGGCGCCGAACTGGTGTTGACCCCCAAGGCGGGCAGCATGGAGGCGGCCATCGACAAGGCGCGTGAACTGGAGGCCGCCGGCGAGGGCGTGATCCTGGATCAGTTCTCCAACCAGGACAATCCCCAGGCACATATCGAAGGCACGGGGCCCGAGATCTGGCGCGACACCCAGGGCGAGGTCACCCATTTCGTCAGCGCCATGGGCACTACCGGCACCATCATGGGTACCTCCACCTATCTCAAGTCGCAGAATCCGGATGTGGAGATCGTCGGCGTGCAGCCGATGGAAGGCGCCAGCATCCCCGGCATCCGGCGCTGGCCCAAGGAGTACCTGCCGAAGATCTACGATGCCTCCCGGGTCGATCGCATCATCGATGTCTCCCAGGAGGACGCGGAGGAGACCACCCGCGAGCTGGCCGCCCGCGAAGGCATCTTCGCCGGAATCTCCTCGGGCGGTGCGGTGGCGGCGGCGCTGAAGCTCTCGCAGCAGGTGGAGAACGCCGTCATCGTGACGATCATCTGCGACCGGGGGGATCGCTACCTCTCGACCGACGTCTTTCCCGCCGACTGAGCATGGCACGACGGCGGAGGAGAAACCGGCTTCCGAGCGAGCCGGCGGAGGCGACGATCGAGTCCCTGACCCACGACGGCAAGGGAGTGGCTCACCTGGACGGCAAGGCCACCTTCATTCACGGCTCGCTGCCGGGTGAACGGGTCCGGTTCCTCTATACCGGACGCTGGCGCAAGTATGACGAAGGCCGGGTGGTCGAGGTCCTGGAGCCCTCGCCGGAGCGGGTGGAACCCCGTTGCGAGCAGTTCGGCATCTGCGGCGGCTGTTCCCTCCAGCACCAGGCGCACGCGGCACAGATCCAGGCCAAGCAGCAGGCGATGCTGGATGCGCTGAAACACATCGGCAAGGTCACGCCCGAAGAGGTATTAGCTCCCCTGGTCGGCACCTCGGCCTGGGGTTATCGTCGCAAGGCGCGACTGGGTGTCCGTTACGTACCGAAAAAGGGCGGGGCACTGGTGGGCTTTCGCGAGCGGGGTTCTTCACGGGTTGCCGATATCGGCTGTTGCCACGTCCTGCATCCCCGGGTCGGGGAACTGCTGCCCCAGCTGCGCGCCCTGATCGATACGCTCTCCAACCCCGACCAGATACCGCAGATCGAGATGGCCATGGGCGACGAGACCTGTGTGCTGATTTTTCGCCTGCTGGAAGCCCCCAGTGCCGCCGATCTCTCCCTCCTCGGCGAATTCGGGCCCAGGCACGGGGTCTCCATCTATCTGCAGGAGGGCGGGCCGGAGACGGTGCGACCTCTGGACGGGATCGGCGTCGAACTGACCTACGAGCTGCCGGAATTCGATCTCAGGCTCCATTTCCTGCCCAGCGACTTCACCCAGGTCAACAGTGACATCAATCGCCAGATGATCCACCGCGCGGTGGAGATGCTGGAATTGCAGCCGCAGGACAGGGTGCTGGATCTGTTCTGTGGTCTCGGCAATTTCACCCTGCCGCTGGCCCGCCGGGCCGGCAGTGTGACCGGGGTGGAGGGGGAGGCGGGCCTGGTGGCCCGTGCACGGGAGAATGCCGAGCGCAACGACATCACCAATACCACCTTCTATACCGCCAATCTCTATGACACCCTGGAGCAGGAGCCCTGGCTGACACAACGGTTCGACAAGGTACTGCTCGATCCGCCGCGCAGCGGCGCGCAGGAGGTGCTGGCGCACCTGCCCGGTTTGGGTGCCGAGCGCATCGTCTACGTCTCCTGCTATCCCGGCACCCTGGCCAGGGATGCGGGCATTCTGGTGCATGAGCAGGGCTACCGCCTGCTCAGCGCCGGCGTCATGGACATGTTTCCGCACACCGCTCATGTGGAATCCATCGCACTCTTCGAGAAGGTCTGATCATGGGTTTGGAAATCGAACGTAAATTTCTGGTCGTGAACGACAACTGGCGCTCCTGCGTGGAGTCCGAAGCGGGTCTGAAACAGGGCTATCTCACGGCGCAGAAGGAGCTCGCCATCCGGGTGCGCATCGATGGCGATCAGGCCCAGCTCAACATCAAGGGCGGCACCGCCGGCATCAAACGCAGTGAGTACGAATACGAGATTCCAAGACAGGATGGCGAGGAGATCATCGCCAGCCTGGTCAGCGGCAGCGTGATCGACAAGACCCGTTACCGGGTACGCTGTGGCGATCACCTGTGGGATCTCGACGTCTTCCATGGCGACAATGAGGGCCTGGTGGTGGCGGAGATCGAGCTGGAACGGGAAGACGAGCCCTTCGAACTGCCCGATTGGGCGGGAGAGGAGGTCTCCGCAGACCCCCGCTATTACAACGCCAACCTGATCAAGCACCCCTATCGCGACTGGTAGTCAGCGGATGCGCCTGGGCCGGATCGCTCTGATGCTGCTGGCGCTGTCGGCCCTCGTCGCCTGCTCCGAGCCCGAGCCTGATGTCATCCGCATGGGACTGGCCACCGCACCGCTCAATCTCGATCCCCGTTATGCCACCGACGCCACTTCGGAACGGGTCAACCGTCTGCTCTACCAGCGGCTGGTGGAATTCGACCCCCATGGACAACCCGTTCCGGGGGTGGCCGAGTGGCGGCAGTTGTCGCCCCGTCACTATCGATTCAGCCTGACCGCTGCCGCGGGTGAGTTCGTGACCGGAGATCGCCTGACGGTGGAGGATGTGATTGCCACCTACCGCTTTGTGCTCGACCCCGCCAACGCCTCCCCGCTGAGGGACGCCCTGTCGCTCATCGAGCGGCTGGAGGCGGTCGACGCACAGCGCTTCGATCTCTTTATCGAGCGACCCGATCCCCTGTTGCCGGCCTATATGACGCTCAATCTGTTGCCGGCGGAATTGCTCGCATCGG
>JBNKYJ010000034.1:0-23653 GCA_050300835.1 Sedimenticolaceae bacterium | reverse complement strand
AAAAGCCGGCCCGCTGGTTCACCGGCGGTCTGCTGCACGATATCGGGCGTCTGCTGCTACTGGCTCATGATCCGGTCAAGTATTCGGAGGTGGTCAGCGCCATGGTCTCGGGCAAAGAGGTCATCTGCGAGGCGGAGCGGCAAGTCTACGGCATCTCCCACCAGGAACTCGGCCATCAACTCATGACGCAATGGCGCTTTCCCGAAGCGATCGCGGATGCGGCCTTTCACCATCAACAGCCCTTCGTCGCCTACGACGATTTTCGCTCCGGCATCTGTATCGCCAACGACCTGGCCAACGCCCTGGACGGCGCCCTCCCCCTGCCGCATTTCGAGGCCTTCTCCACCGAGCGCATCATCGCCGAGGCCAGCGTCAAATACGAAATGATGAAAAAGGTTTCGGGCTTTGCCTGAGTTATGCTTTCACTATGCAGGCCACTCAAAGCGCGTTGATTACAGCATGACCAATCCGATCCCCAGACTCCTGTTTTACATCCTCGTGATGATGTCCTCGCCGTCATGGAGCGACACCCTGAAGCCCTTCACCACCGATGGCTGCAGCATGTTTCCCGACGGCACCTACAAGCAGCAGTCGCTCTGGATGGAGTGCTGCATACGCCACGATATCGCCTACTGGCAGGGCGGCACCGAGCAGCAACGCCTGGACGCCGACCAGGCACTGCAGCAGTGCGTCAGCCAGGTGGGCGAGCCGGAAATCGCAAGAGTCATGCTGGCGGGTGTACGCGTCGGCGGATCGCCTTTCTTCCCCACCTCCTACCGCTGGGGTTACGGCTGGTCTTATCAGCGTGGTTATAAGCCGCTCAGCGACGAGGAGAAGCGGCAGGTAGGCGATGAACTGCAGCGCTTGAGGATCATTTTGCAGGGATTGGAGCAGGCATTGGAATCACAGCCCCGGTAGCATCCTGTTGCCGGCGCTGTCTGCGCTTTCAGATGTCGAGTCTATTCCACTCCGATTAGAGCAAACACCAGCTGTTACGGTGCGGTAAGCCGCACCCTACGCTTCGTTGTCAGGTAGGGTGCGGCTTGCTGCACCACTTGTCCTGCATTGAGGGACCTGAGACGGCATTGCTTGCTCCGGCACGAATGCCACTTTGCAATTCGGTGTTGTGGCGGGGCAGGGCCCCACCCTACCGTTCAATTAGGGGGGGAGGGTGGGGCCCTGCCCCACCAACAGAGCGCTGGAGTCTTACACACATCTCAATCGAGCGGGCTTTCGACAGCAATCCCTATCCACAGGTAACAGAATAGGCTCAAGCGTCCGGAATATACGTTAGAGAATAACCAAAAGCGGGAATCCGTATATCTACCTATGTAGATGGATCCGTCCATATACCTCGATCCACCGGCGTTGATCCATATCAACTTTGCGTCAGTTAGCGCTGGACACCCGAATGCCATCGCCGGATATTTCACCGACCCTGTCAGCATTACACAACAACAGGCAGTGCGTTCCGGTTTGCCGCAACTCCGGTCCGATAAGAAAATCATGAGGGAGGATCCGTTTCCATGGGTTGGAAAATTCCGCGCTTGTCCAGACGTCAGTTTCTCAAAACCACCGCCGGGAGCACCGGTCTCGGCCTGCTCTCACCACTCAACGCTCTCCAATCCCAAGCCTCCGGCAATCAACACGTGGAGATCGAAACCAGCCACAGCATCTGCAACTTCTGCTCTTCACTCTGCAATCTCCAGGTAAAGACGGAGAACCGCGGCGGCCGCAAGCGTATCGTCAAGCTGGCCGGCAATCCCCACTCCACCCTCAATCGCGGCAAGCTGTGCGCGCGCGGACAGTCGGGCCTGCGCCAGGTCTACGACCCCGACCGCATCAAGACGCCGCTGATCCGCGTCGAGGGCAGCAAGCGGGGCGAGTACGCGTTTCGCAGCGCCAGCTGGGAGGAGGCCTGGGACTACATCGCGCAGAAGAAGGCCAACGCCGACATCAAGCCCTGGGAGTGGACCATGGTGGGCGGCTGGACCTCCTGCGTCTTCTACATGAACTGGGCGATCCCCTTCGCCATGTCCAACGGCGTGCCCAACATCATCGCCTCGCCGATGCAGCACTGCGTCACCACCGGCCACCTGGGCACGGATTCAGTGACCGGCAACTTCAACATCCACGACGAGATCCTGCCCGACTTCGACAACGCAAGGTACATCCTCTTCGTCGCCAACAACGCCTCCATCGGCGCCGTCTCCACCTGCCGCATGGTGCGCTTCGCCCAGGGGCGCAAGAACGGCGCCAAGGTGGTGGCGCTCGATCCGCGCCGCTCGGAGACGGCGGCCAAGGCCGACGAGTGGCTGGCCATCCGACCCGGCACCGATCTGGCCTTCCTGCTGGCGATGATGAAGATCATGCTGGAGGATGGCTACTACGACGCCACCTTCCTCAAGCGCCACACCAACATGCCCTTCCTGCTCACCCGCGACGAGACGGGCGAGTGGCAACCCCTGACCGACGCCGAGGGCAGACCCAAAGTGGTGGCCGAAGGCACGCGCGACGTGATCACCCTGAAGAAGTTCAGCCACGACAACCGGGAGAACGAGGAGGGGCGGGTCTTCTGCCCCGAGCTGCAACCACCGGCCGATCTGATCGTCGACGGCAAGCCGGTGAAGAGCGTGTTCCAGGCCCAGCTCGAAGAACTCGGACACTACACCCCCGAGTGGGCCGCCGTCTCCACCGGCATCGACGCCGACACCATCCGCCGCATCGCCCGCGAGTTCGGCACCAGCCGCCCGGCCATCATCGACCCGGGCTGGCACGGCGCCCGCTTCGGCAACATCATGATGCTGCGTCGGGTGCAGGCCATGATCCAGGCCCTGACCGGCGGCATCGACACCATCGGCGGCTGGATCCAGGCCGCCGAGTACCGCCACAAGGCCCACGAGATGTTCAAGGCCTACGATGCGGGTCACGAGATCGCCGCCCCGATGGCCAACCTGGCCGGCATGCATTTCGCCAAGATGGTGATCGGCGCCGTCTCCAACGGCGACAACTTCGACCACGGCAAGCCGGGCTGGACCTGGGCCTGGTCGCAGCAACAACAGGCCGCGGGTGAGCAGAACATCGCCCTGCCGGTGATGACCGATACCGGCTTCCGCGAATCGATCGAGGGCAAGGTGGAGTGGCAGGGCGAACCCTACCTGACCCGCGCGGTGATCATCAACGCCGCCAACCCGGTGCGCCACTACTATCCCGACAGCTACTGGAAGGAGTGTCTGAGCCACGCGAACATGGAGCTGGTGATCGCGGTCGACGTGCTGCCGTCGGACACCGCCGCCTACGCCGACGTGATCCTGCCCAACACCACCTACCTGGAGCGCGACGAACCGATGGTCTACGGCAACGGCGTCAACCAGGACCTGGCCCTGACCACCCGCTACGCCGCCATCCCGCCCCTCTACGATACCGAGGAGACGCCGGACATCCTCTACAAGCTGACCGAGATCGTCTCCGGCAACACCGAGGGCTTCCTCGACTGGATCGAGACCCTGACCGGCCTGCCCAAGGTGCCGCTGAAGAAAGCCTGGGCAGAGACCCGCAAGATACATGAGAAAGGCAGCTTCCTCGCCGCCAGCCGCAAGGTCGCCTTCGAGCAGGCGGCGGCCAAGATCCACCGCACCGCCGCCGAGCTGGATAGCGTGATGCGTGACCGGGGAGTCTACAACGAGGCCGACAAGGTGGCGCTGATCGACCGCTGGGGCATGCCGCGCAAGATGCCGGTGCCCACCGACTCGGGCCGTATCGAGTTCTTCTCCGGTCTCTTCCACGGCCTGCGTTCGGCCGGCCAGAAGGCGCCCAACTTCAGCCCCCTGGCCACCTACATCGCCGCCGAGTGCCGCACCGGTCGCAAGATGCACGAGCCGCTGGCGGAGGACGAGTTCTACTTCACCTACGGCAAGACGCCCACCGTCTCCCACGCCTCCACCAACAGCAACAACCCGGTACTGGCGGCCGTCAACAACTTCAAGAGCGACATCTACAAGAGTGTCTGGATCCATCCCCAGCGGGCCGAGGCCCTCGGCATCGGACAGGGTGACAGGATCCGGCTGACCAACAACCTGAGCCAGCAGACCACGGAAGGCGAGGCCCATCTGACACGGCTGATCCGCCCCGACACCCTCTTCATCTACTCCTCCTTCGGAGTGGAGAACCCGGCCCTGTCACAGACCCAGGGCGAGGGCACGGCGACCAACAAGCTGATCCCCTACCAGGTGGAACCGGTGGTGGCCGGCTTCAAGTCCCAGGAATTCACCCTGCGCGTGCAGAAGGCATAAGGAGGCGCCTCATGACACATTACGCGATGGTCATCGATCTCAACACCTGTGTCGGCTGCAACGCCTGCATGGCCGCCTGCGCGATGGAGAACCAGACCCCGGTCTGGAAGAGCAGCTGGCGTACCTATGTGCATGACAAGGAGATCGGCAGCGGCAGCGACGTGCACCGCCGTTTCTTCCCGCGCCTGTGCAACCACTGTGACAATCCACCCTGCATGAGCGTCTGCCCCACCGGCGCCACCTACAAGCTCGACAACGGCATCGTGCTGGTGGACGAGGAGCGCTGCATGGGCTGCCGCGCCTGCGCCATGGCCTGTCCCTACGACGCCCGCCGCGCGGTGACCTACGAAGACGTGGAGAAGGGACGTGAGTTTTACGGCGAGGCCTACCGTCGCCGGCACCCCAGCGTCGACAAGTGCACCTTCTGCGAACACCGACTGAAGGAGGGTCTGCAGCCCGCCTGCGTGGAGACCTGCGTCGGCTCGGCGCGCATGTTCTGCGATCTGGACAATCCGGAGGATCCGGTGAGCCAGCTGGTGGCCAGCGGCGTGGCGCGCCCCCTGATGCCGCACCTGGGCACCCGGCCCAACATCTACTATATCGACGACCTGAAACGGAGGGGCTGAGATGGACGCGACGGTCAACTTCTACACCCAGGATGTCTGGACCTGGTGGATCGCCATCTACCTCTATTTCGGCGGTCTCGGCGCCGCCACCCTGGCGGTCACCTTTCTCACCGATATGTACATGAAGGCGCATCGGGACCTGGTGCTGTGGGGCGCCTTCTCCGGCGTGGTGCTGCTGGCGCTCGGCTCGCTGATGCTGTTCAGCCATCTGCTCGACCACCGGGCGGTGATCCACGTGCTCAATCCCATGGTACTGATCTACAAACCCGACTCCTGGATCGCCTGGGGCACCCAGTTCATCATCTGGATGATGTTCTGGGGCGTGCTCTACGCCCTGCCCTACATGTACGCCACCGCCTTCTTCGACAAGGTGCCGGTGATCAACTGGCTGCTGGACAGAAAGCTGGTCAACCGCATCGCCCAGCTCTCCACCCGCTACCGCAAGACCGTCGGCTGGCTGGCCACCGTGAACGGCGTGGGCGTGGCGGTCTACACCGGACTGCTGCTGCAGTCCTTCCCCGCGGTGGCGCTGTGGCACAACCCCGGGGTGCCGCTGCTGTTCACGGTCTCCGCCTTCTCCACCGCCATGGCCTTCCTGCTGCTGCTGATGTACCTGGTGATCAAGCAGCCCGACGATCAGCGCATCCGCAACTTCTACGAACGGGTCGACCTAATCCTGATCTCGGCCGAGCTGGTGATCCTATTCTCCTTCTTCCACTACATGCAGGCGGGCAACGAGTCGGCCATGCAATCGGCCAGGATGCTCTGGAACGACATGGGCTGGCTCATCGGCTTCATCGGCTTCGGTCTGATCGTCCCCTTCCTGCTCGAACTGCGCGGCGTGCTCAAGGGATGGAGCAGCCACCTGCCGGTCGTCACCGCCTCGGTGCTGGTGCTGATCGGCGGCTACCTGCTGCGCCATTACTTCATGTACAGCGGCGTCTATGCCTATCCCTGGTGAGGATTAAATCTGATGCACGACGAAAAAAACCTTCGACTGTACGGCCTGATGCTCTGTTTGCCGGAGCAGGAATCCCTGCCTCTGCTGCAGGAGCTCGCCGACAAGCATCCCTGGATGCAGGCCGGACTGCACGAACTCAATCTGACACCCCTTGAGGAGTGGCAAGGGGAATACACCCGGCTTTTCGTCAACGGTTTCCCCAAAACGCCGGCGCCGCCCTATGAGTCGGTCTACCGCCACCAGAGCATGCAGGGGCCGGTGGTCGACAAACTGCACGACCTCTATCGGGATGCCGGATTGACCATTGGTGAAATGCCGGCAGACTACCTGGGCACTCAGCTGGAGTTCGCCGCCCATCTGGCCGCCAGCGACGACCCCAGGGCTCCCCTCTGGCAGACCCGGCTGTGGCGGGACCACCTTCAGCATTGGCTGCCCCACTTCATCGCCGATGTGTGCCAACACAGCCAACTGCTGATCTACCGGCTCTGGGGAGGACAACTGACGTTACTCAGCAAACACATGCAGGAAGTAATGGCCTATGCCTAATAGAAACTGGCAACTCTTACCAGATCATCTTCAATCGGAGATGCGTTTCAAGATGGCGCTGCTGATCGCCCATCGAGGGATTTACAACCGGTATTTCGCCGGTGATCCGATGGCCAACACCGCTCTCGGTTTCCACCTCCACGGCTACCGCTATACCGAGAACTGGCGAATCGTGCTCGCGCTTACGCCCTGGATGTTCGCGCGTCTATTGTTCGCCGAAAGCCCGCCCGATATCGAGATACCCGATGGCTGGCTCAGTGAGCAGCGTCGAAGCATGGACTATCAACTGCTGGGACCGATGGTCGACCTGCCTCTGGAGACGGGCGGCACCAAGGCCCATCTCAACTACCATCCGACCCTGGGCCACTACCTGCTGCAACCGATCGCGCTCAATATGCAGAACTACGCCAATGCACGGGAAGCTTTCGAGGCCTGGAACCTGGTGATCGAGACGCGGGACGAAAGACTCAAACAGCTGGAACAGCAGTGCAATTGGCAACAGGAGGTTTCGCGCCGGGAGTTGTTCGACAAGTTTCTCGGTTGAGCCCTGACCGGGCAGAGTTCCAGTTCACAGGAACCTCCTCTCGTTTCTCATCTCCGGCACTTGTACTACCAGTACGATCTCCTTTAGATTTCTCTCCGTCTTTGAATCAAGCACAAGGAAGTTGCATGGATATGGAGATCCCCGCCAACAAGGCGCGCATGGAATTCGCGCTGGAAGGCACCCCCTACCCGATCATCGCCGTCCAAGGCGAAGAGCGTCTCAACCAGGGCTTTTTCTTTCAGCTCGATATCCAGATCGCGCTCCATCAATATGGCGATGAGTTTGTCGGCCGCCGCGCCGAGCTGCGCTTCACCGGTCTCGACGGCGACCGGCGCAGCCTGGTCGCCCTGGTCGAGAGCGCCGAGGAGGTGGGCTTCGACCCCGGCGGGGCCAAGCGCATCGCCCTCGGGCTGATGCCGCGCTTTCGCATCCTGGAACGGATCACGGGGCCGGCGTTGTGGCTCGGCCTCGACTTCCCGGGTCTGGTCAAGACCCTGACCGACGAGACCGGCCAGCCCCATGCCGGATCCCTGGTCTTCGACTTCGCCCAGCCCCACGGTCCCCGCCCCTGGACCCTGCGCGCCCCCGGCGAGTCCAGCGCCGAGCTGATCCAGCGCCGCATGGCCCATGAGGGGATCTTCTTCCGTGTCGATGAGGATGCGGGGGCTTCACGCCTGATCTTCGCCGACCACAACGCCCACTGCCCCTATGTCAGCGGCGGCGCGGTAAGAACGCTGGCCGAGGCGGGCATGACCGATTCCGAGAGCGGCCGGCCCCAGACCGGCGTCTTCCGGATCGCCCACCACAGTGTGGCCCAATCGGGCGCGGCCCGCGGCTATGTGCTGCCCGAGACCACCCCCACACGCCCGCTCGCCAGCGACCCCCGGGCCAGCCAACGCCCCGGCCTGGAGAGCCGCTTCGAGACCCAGTGCACCGAGCTGCCCGGGGCCGAGGCCTGGGCCCAGTTGCGCGATCGCTATAACGATCAGCAGGCCGAGTACCTGACCATGCTCGCCAACCGGGTCGACCTGGCCGCCGGCCACTGCATCACCCTGGAGGCCGGCCCTGCCCCTGGCGACTACCTGATCATTGCCGTGAAACACCGCAACGCCCAGGCCGCCGGCCTGAATGTGGCCGGCCCCACCGTGGCCTATACCTGCGAGGCGACCCTGATCCCCAGGGCAAGACCCTATGTCAGCGCCTTTCCGCCCAAGCGGGTACTGCCGGCGCTGATCGGCGCGCGCATCGAGTCCAACAGCACCTATGCCGAGCTCGACGAGCTGGGCCGCTACCGCTTGCGCCAGCTCTTCGAGCCCGGGGTCAATCCCCATGCCCGGGCCTCGGTGCCGATCCGCAAGCAGAGTCCCCACGGGGGACCGCGCTCCGATCGGGGCAAGCCGGTGGGCTGGCACGCCCCGCTGCAGGACGGGGTCGAGGTGCTGCTGTCGTGTCTCAACAACGACCCCGAGCAGCTCACCATCGCCGGCGGGCTCTACAACCCCGGCAACCGATCTCCGGTACTGGCCGAGAACCTGACCCAGAACATCTACCGCAGCGTCTCGGGCAATGCCCTGATCATGGATGACAAGAAGAGCAAGGAGCTGATCAAGCTGCATGCCCGCGACGGCCTGCTCTGTCTGGAACTCAACGCCGACAAGACCAGCCAGTGGGTGGGGCTCTCGACCATCGAGGGGGCCGCCGAGCTGAGCGCCAAAAAGACCCAACACCTCAAGAGCGGCGACACCCTCACCGAGCGCACGCAGAGCGACCGTATCCAGCAGGTGGAGAACCGCCACCTCACCAAGACGAACAAGGGCGAGATCCACCAGCAGTCGGCCCGGGACGCGGCGATCAAGGCCGGGGAGTTCATCGAAATCGTCTCCGGTGGCGATACGCGTTTCATCGCCGGCAGGCACTTTCGCTTGAACGTTGAGGGGAACGCCAACTTCACCATCGAGCAGGGCGATGCCCTGGTGCACGTGAAGGAGGGCGAGGTCCATTTCCAGGGGACCAAGTCGATGCGCATCCGGGGTCAGGGGGGCGGGCCGATCACCTTCGAACAGGGTGGGGCGGGGTTTCGTATCCAGCCCAACGGCGACATCGATCTGTTCGGCAAGACCGTCTCGCTCGGCGGGCCCAACGGGGTCAACTTCCATGGCGAGGTGAACTACGAGGTGCCAGGCTCGGCCAAGGCGCCCAGCCCCAGTGTCTGCGGACCCATCGAATGTCCGCCCGTCGCCGCCCTGAGCGATGACTACGTGCCTGGGGTGCGAACGCCGCCGACCTTCTTCGAGATCCTCTACTCCCCCAACACACACGAGATCATCCTGCTCGACGAGCAGGGGGTGAAGCAGCTGGAACTCTACGAGCAGCGCCTCGACCAGGCAGCGGGGCAACTTGAAGCAGCGCGCACCCAGAGCGGCGCTGACAAAGGCGCCATGCTGGTGGCACAGAAGGCGGTGCGCAAGGAGCTGCGCACCCTCTCGGAAAACAGCAGGCCGGACAAGCAGGAGCTCGCCCCACTGGTCGAGGGCAAGGTCGAGTTTCAGGAGATGATCCGCATCGGCAAAGCCAAGTACAGCCTGGTGCCGGAGAAGTTCCTGCAGGCCTTTCGCGAACGTCCCCGCCACTACTACACCCTACCCCGCGACATCATCGGCAGCATCCGGGAGGTGGCGCGACGAGACCCCGACCAGGCCAGGGACGCCCAGCGCGGCTGGCGCTACACTGCCGCCGACGAGGCGCTCAACGCCAACCACAAAAAGGGCCATATCAACCGGGAGAAGGTCAAGAAGGTCTTTGGACAGGTCAAGGCCGAGATCAAGCAGGACTGGGAGCTGACCGGTGTCTCAAAGTCTGGACAGATCCCCTCTGCGCTGGTGGCCCGGGGCCTCTTCCCCAACCTATCAAAATTCCTCAGCGACGACGACTTCGAACTGATCGACCAGTGGATCGCCCAGCTCAACGAAGACGCCAATGTCTCCACCCACTGCTACGAAAAGTACCGCCGGGAGGCAATGAAAGCTCTGGATAAAAATACTGATAAAGACGAAAAGGATCCCGACAACTACTTCCAGCCGGAGGATTGGGATCTAGCCAGAAGAATGGTGGGGGATATTTGGGGGGAGAAGAGCGAACTGTATCTCGATATGATGGATACCAAATACGACAAGGCATCAATCGAACACATACGCGTAGTCTATCGAAATAAGATCGCCCGCACCCCCCTCCCCCCCACCGCCTGGGACGCCAGCGCCGGCGCCCAGGTGATGCGCTATGCCATGGGCGCCACCCTCAAGGGGGAGTTCGATCTGCTGAAAAAGGGCCGACTGGCCATCAGCGGGGAGGCCAAGCTCGACGCCGCCCTGGCCGAGGCCAAGGCCGAGGGCGGGTTTTATCTTCCCCATAGCAACGGCTGGAAGCTGCGGCCCAAAGTGCCCGTGCGTTCCGACCACATCGAATACAAACCCTTCGGCAAGAGCGCCAACCAGGATCAAAGCGAGAACAGAGGCTTCGTGCAACTTGGCAAATCCGAGCACCTGCCCTACTTCGCCGTAGACAGCAGCCTGATCACCCCCTCCGGCGCCACCAGCATCTTCCATGCCCTGCACCATTGGTCGGTGTTCAAACAAGCGGCCAATCGTTACCAAAACGACGCCACACGTCGTGATCTGATGGTGCAGGTGGTTGGCCATACCAGTGCCACCGGCAGCGAAGGCTACAATCAGGCGCTCGGCATGCGTCGCGCCACCATTGTCGCCGAGTTCATTCGCCAGTCCCGTCATTTCGAGCTGTGGATGAGCCAGTTCGCCCAGGGACACTGGGGGCAGGACGAGGCCGACTTCATGGCCTATGCCATTCTCGTCTTCAACGGCACGATTAAAACAGAAGTCGACTGGGACGATATCGTCACTGCCAACCACAAAGTCTCTCTGGTAGCGCAGCTAAAGCGACAAGTGCCCGACCTTGAACGACAAGCTGAAGCAGCCAGCCCCGAAATGAGAGCAGCCATCTTCCTCCCTAGTCAACGCTGGAGCGAGATCAAAACGGATTCCGGTCGCCTGCAACCGGTGACCCGCCTCGCCTATTTGATCGAGTGGTATGTGGACAGAGTCAAGTACCACGCCTACGGCAAGGCCGGTCTGCAGGAGGATCTGTTCAAGAAGATCCCGTTCTACAGCGAGCCCTACATCAGCAGGGGCGAAACTGAGCTGGCCAAAAAGGTCGATAGCGAAGCCTTCCAGAACCGCCGCTGCGACTTCATGGCCTGGGAGATCGACACCGAGAAATCACATAAGGTCTATACCCAGACCGAGGTGAATTTCGGGGAGTTCCGCATCCAGTTGCGCGGCCACATCAGCGGATGGGCCGGGGCCAATATCCACCTCGGCGGCGAACTGGCCCTGGCCAGCCCGAAAGGGATGATGGCCGCCGTGGGCGCCATCCGGGATGTAAAGAACCAGGGCAAGGTGGGCGAGCAGACCATCAAAGGGGCAAAAGAGGCCCTCAGCGCCGGCTCCAACGCCGCCGCCTTCGCCGGCGCCAAGGCAGAGCTGGGACTCAAGGGCTCGGCTGACTGGAAGCGACCGCCCCAGGAACCGAAGTATGGCGAGCCACTCCATCCCTCGGACTTTCAATCCCTGGGTAGCATCGGCTACACCGTCACCGGCATGGTCGGCCTCGGCGGCAAGTTCGATCTGAAGATCGGGTTTGATCAAACCAGTCAGCGCTTTGTCATGCGCATGGCCGCCGAGGCCTGCCTGGGTCCCGGCTTCGGTGGTCAGCTCGATATCACCGTCGGCATCGGCCAGTGCTGGGACTTCATCACCCTGGTGCACGGCCAGCTCAAGCGACACGACTTCAGCTATATGGACTTCTTCGAGAAGGAGAATGATGAATCGGGTATCGATGTGTTTGAATTATTCAGTGCCTGGCAAAGAAAAATGTTTTATATGAGCGGCCTGCCTGTGGTCGGTCCAGCCATGGCGGTGGGATCTTCTGCAGGAATGATTCATAAACTTCTAGTTGATTTTCGTGAACTCTTAGTAGACTGGGAGAACAGCAAAGTTATTCAAACACAAACTGACAACTTAATCGAAACATTGCACGAAAAACCGGAACTGCTTAGGTATCTGACACCTGAAGCCAAGGGCCGAATGCTCTACGATCTGCTGTCTGTTCCGATTGACTGGAGCGAGCGGCTCAGTAACTGGTCCAGTCTTGATATCAACAAACGCCGCGAAGAGTCCGCGCTGATTCTAATACAGGAAGGTGTTGTCAGCTGGGCGGATTGGCGCGAGACGCTAGAACACATGGGTGAAATACAGAACAGCAAGCTGACGCCCCGGGTCACCCCGAATGCTACCCGCGAACATAAGGCCCAGCGTGTCCGCAACAATCTGGCCTGGCTGCAAAGCGAACTGCTTAACGATGAAGAAGACTGGAACGCGCTTCAATCGCATCTTCGAAATCTTCCAGCACAACAATGAAATGAAACAGAACCACAAAACACTGCTTGGAATCGCTCTGTTAATCACCTCAGTACCGGGATGCTTTGGCGTTGATCAAGCCGCGATCGAATCACTTAAACAGCGAGCGATTGATCAGCTTGTTTTTGTAGAAGGCGGCACCTTCATGATGGGGGACATCGGCTACACCGACAAGGACGGTCTACATCATGACTTCACAAATGACGCCAATGTATTCCCAGTTCACCAAGTAACACTGACCAGCTATAGCATCCAAGCATATGAGGTCTCATACAGAGATTTTGATTTGTTTACAAAAGTAAATAATAAGGATTTAGTAGGAATAAAATATAGAGATTTGTATTTCATGGGTCCAGACTATCCAGCTGAATGGTTAACCTGGTACCAAGCCCGCGACTACTGCCAATGGCTAGGCAAACAGATCGGCTACCCTATGGACTTGCCCACCGAAGCCCAATGGGAATACGCCGCCCGTAGCCGGGGTAAAGCCGTCGCCCATGCCACCAACAACGGTGACATCGAATACGGCATCAACTACCGGGATCCGGTAAAAGAGCATAACCCCATGCCCGTCGGCTCCTGGCCCCCCAACCCCCTGGGTATCTACGACATGACGGGGAATGTGGATGAGTGGACTTTGGATTTGTGGCGCGCCTATAGAGATCACCCACAGATCGACCCCCAGTTCACGGAAATAGATCCAATGAAGTCAGAGCAAAGAGTCACCCGTGGCTCGGGCGTTATTGGCGGAAAAGGCCAGATACAACTCTACCGACGAGCCACGCGCAAACCCGAACAAACCGGCGCCGGCATCGGCATCCGCTGCGTTGCCAACTACCCTGAGCCGATCAAAGCCGTAAAACCCTGAAGCACGGATACTTGCTCGACAACGGCCATTCAACGCCTACATCAATTCGCAATGACAAGGAATGTACACATGCAACTGCACATTTCTTTCAAAGAGGAACAGATAAGGAGACTGCCCCCTTTTACTCAGTCCCTCTTTTACTCAGTTGATTGCCAGGGTGTTTGGGTATCCCTATGCCGAGTACTTTGTTCATGAGGAGTGAGATGAAACTATGAAAATAAATCTGTCCCAGTTTCTAAATCTGTCCCAGTTTCTGGGTCCCAGTTTCTGGAGAACGCATTACCGGCTAAGCGACGGCCGGATGCCCTATAGTCACCGGTCGGCTCCGGATCGGTTGCGGTGAATAATCCAGATTGCTTTGCCTTAAGTCATTGTCTTGGCCCTATCTGGCCATTATCCTGGCAGGGATCTGTGGCGTGATACCGGCCACTGAGTACTCAATCAAGCCTCCCAAGGACGACTTTTCAAACCGACCTGTCATCGGGAATCGCGAGACTGACCATGGTTCCGAAATTGCGACTGATCAAGCAATACCATCGCTGCGCACACTGCCTGTTCAGACGTTTCTTCCTCAACGTCGGACTCGACTGTGATGAGATCGATCACGCCGGGCAGACCAGCACGACCAATATCGGCCCCTACCAGCCGGGTGAATACATCTATCGCACGGGGGATCCCTGCAACGCTCTCTACGTGGTGCACGCCGGCTCGGTGAAGTCCGAGATCCTGACCCCGGACGGCGATCTGTATATCAATGGCTTCTATCTGACCGGTGAACTCTTCGGCGCGGACGGCATCCACCAGCGCCGCTTTGGATCCGACGCCATCGCCATCGAACGGACCTGGGTGTGCGAACTCACCCTGGACCACTGGGACAGGCTGTCAAAAACCCATCCGGAGCTTCAGGGGCAACTGATCACCGAGCTGGGGCGCATCATCGCTCACAAGGAGTACGAGGCGGTTGCGTCCCACTATCACCTGCTCGAGCAGCGACTGATGAGTTTCCTCATGGATCTGCGGGAAAGGGTCAGGGAGCGTGAAGGAGACACGCGCAATGAAATCGAACTGTCGATGAAGAAGACCGACATCGCACGCTACCTGGGCACGACGCCGGAGTCGATCAGCCGAACCCTCTCCAAGCTGGAGAAGACGGGATACATCGTCAACAATGGCCGCCGGATCGGGATTCTCAAACAGCCCGCCGACATCGACATGGCAATCTGAGCGGTCTCGC
Organism: Sedimenticolaceae bacterium; assembly: GCA_050300835.1. GTDB lineage: Bacteria > Pseudomonadota > Gammaproteobacteria > Chromatiales > Chromatiaceae > Thiodiazotropha. The sequence goes on along the minus strand of JBNKYJ010000034.1, from coordinate 9,093 downwards.
ACAATATACGGCGACCCGCCCCTATCGATCCTGCACACGCCCCCATCCACCACCCCCGGGGGTTTCGATCCGCAGCCGCTGACCCGGTGAGACCCGGAGGCTCTGTTTGCCGGCAAGGGGCCTGCCGTCGAGCGTGTTGCTACCGACCTGGCCGGGATCGCCACCATTCAGCCCCCATGCGCAATGGGTGCGCCGCTCGGTGAGTAACGTGACCTGAGCCGGTTGCAGAAACTGAAACTCCCGTACCAGCCCGTCACCGCCGAAATGCCTGCCCAGGCCACCGGATCCCCTGCGCAGGGCATATTCGGTGACACGCACCGGAAACCGGCTTTCGATCACCTCGATCGGGGTGTTGAGGGTATTGGTCATGTGGGTCTGTACGCCATGCAATCCCGCACCGCGCATTCCTGCCCCCATCCCGCCGCCGATGGTTTCATAGTAGTCCCAGCGCGCGCCGGGCGCGTCGCTGCCCATGGCCAGGTTGTTCATGCTGCCGTGGCTGGCGGCGGGGATCTTGTCGGGCAGCGCCTGGGCCAGGGCCCCCAGCACCGCATCCACCACGCGGGTGCTGGTCTCCACGTTGCCGGCGGCGACGGCTGCCGGGCGTTGCGCCTGCAGCAGGCAACCCTGTGGCGCGTTGATCTCGATGGGACGGAAGGTACCGGCGCAGGCGGGGGTCTGCGGCGGCATCAGGCAGCGAAACACGTAGTAGACGGCGGCGGCCGCGACGGCCAGCGGACAGTTGATGTTCCCCGCCACCTGGGGCGCGGTGCCGGTGAAGTCGACCACCACACCGGACTCGCCGACCTGCAGCTCGACCCGGATAGGGATGTCCTGCTGGCCCTGGCCGTCGTCGTCCATCACATCCTCAAACCGGTAGCTGCCTTGGGGCACCTGCCGCAACGCTTCACGGGCCAATCGCTCCCCGTACTCATTCAGGGCATAGATACCCCGCACAAATCCACTTCTCCCCCACTCCTGCAGCAACTCATCGAGACGGGCGAGTCCACTTCTGTTGGCGCTGATCTGGGCGGAGAAATCACCCTGCGACTCCTGAGGATTGCGGTTCGATCCCACCAGATCCGCCAGGAACTCCCGATCCAGGGCACCGCGCCGGATCAACTTTCCCGGCGGAATGACCCGGCCCTCCTGATCGAGGGTATGTGAGATCGGCATGGAACCGGGAGAGCTGGCGCCGATGTCCGCATGGTGCGCCCGGTTGACCACGAAGGCCGTCAGCCGCTGTTCGAAAAAGAGCGGGGCGATGAGCGTGACGTCGGGCAGATGGGTACCGCCGAGAAAGGGATCGTTGAGCACCACCATATCACCCGGATGCCACTCGATGGGTGCCACGATATCGGCCATGGCGTAGGCCATGCTGCCGAGGTGGACCGGGATGTGCGCCGCCTGGGCACAGAGCCGGCCCTCGGCATCGAACACGGCGCAGGAGAAATCGAGCCGGTCCCGGATGTTGGGCGAGAAGGCGGCGTTGCGCAGCACCTCGCCCATCTCGTCGCAGACGGCTTCCAGCCGGGAGGAGAAGATATTCAACTCAATCGGGTTCAAGGCGGAACCTCGTCATCGAACATTCATTTGGCATGGCACGGCATTCTCCCTCACAATGTACCCTGTTGCATCCCCGCCGAGGCATCGCTAGAATAGCCGACCAATCTACTAGGTTTTAGTCGGCACCCGAACCGGATGTCGGACAAGAAGAATCTTCATATAGCAAAGGAGTATACCCCTCATGGCACATGAACTACCCGCACTGCCCTACGCCATCGACGCCCTCGAACCCGTAATCTCGAAAGAGACCCTGGAGTTCCACCATGGCAAACATCACAACACCTATGTGACCAATCTGAACAACCTGATCCCGGGCACCGAGTTCGAAAACGCCGCTCTGGAAGAGATCATCATGAAATCCTCCGGCGGTGTCTTCAACAACGCCGCCCAGGTCTGGAACCACACTTTCTACTGGAACTGCATGCGCAGCCCGAGCGACGACAACGCCCCCGGTGGCGCCCTGCTCGACGCCATCAACAGCACCTTCGGCTCTTTCGATGCCTTCAAGGAGCAGTTCGCCAAGTCCGGCGCCACCAACTTCGGCTCCGGCTGGACCTGGCTGGTGCAGAACGATGACGGCAGCCTGGAGATCTTCAACACCTCCAACGCCGGCACCCCCATGACCTCCGGCAAGAAGGCCCTGCTCACCGCCGACGTGTGGGAGCATGCCTACTACATCGACTACCGCAATGCGCGTCCCGCCTATCTGGACGCCTTCTGGAAAGTGGTCAACTGGGACTTCGTGGCCGGCAACATGAGCTGATCGCAGATAACCGGTAACGACTAAAAAACCCCCGGTCATCTTCCGATGCCGGGGGTTTTTCTTGGGTGCGTGATCAAGCCAAACAGTGCGGCAATCCGCACCCCGCCTTTGAATGAACCGTAGGGTGGGGTCCTGCCCCACCGATAATCAACCAACGTATTGATGTGAACTGGTGGGGCAGGGCCCCACCCTACCGCTTTGTCACAACAGCCTGTAGCCTGGATGGAGCGAAGCGTAATCCAGGGAGAGTCAGATGTGGAGAGTTCCCGGATTACGCTTCGCTCCATCTGGGCTACACAACTGGGTCAGAGACAACCCTGCAGCTTGCCGACGCCGGCGTTGTTCAACACATGCGGTTTGACGTCAGCTGCCGGAATCGCCGAATAGTTGTAGGACGGCTTGTACGATACGGTCGATCCCACGTTTGGCCCGGCGATCACCCCGTTGCTGCTGTTCTCCTCCCAGGTGACGTTCTGGAAGATATTGTCCGCCGTATCCCAGTAGCCCAGGGCGTCGCTGTAGAAGGAGACGATGGGGTTGTGAACGTTCTCGAAGTGGTTGCCTTCGATGCGGATGCGTGCCCCCATGCGGGAATTGATGCCGGTATCGATGACGCTTTCGTAGTAGTTGTTGAGGACATGGGCCTGACCGAAACGAAACAGGGGCAGCCTCGAGTTGACGTTCTGCCAGTGGTTGCCGATGAAACTGACGCGGCGCTCATAGGCGTTGCTGTCGCTCGAGCCCCAAAGCGAGGTCTTCCAGCTGTCGTGCAGGTAATTGTAGGAGATGGTGACATTGTCGATCTCATCCTTGCCGCTGACCAGCTCGTCGTAATAGTCCTTGTCCACATCGAGGCTGTTGTAGATCTCGTTGTGATCGATCCAGACATGGTGCGAATCACCCTGGATGCTGATGCCGTCCTTCTGGCCGATCAGGTTATAGCGGATGGTCAGATTGCGCACGATCACGTTGTAGGCCCTGGCGATATTGATGCCGATGCCGTCGAGCATGGCATAGTTACCCACACCGATGATGGAGACGTTCGACATATCCTTGACATCGAACTGCTTGGCACCACCGCTGTTGTCCGGCGTGAGCCTGCCGTTCACATAGATGGTCAGCGGGGTGGTGTCCTTGCTCTTCTTCCTGTCGTTGAGCAGGGCGGCCAACTCCGCACCGGAGGTCACAGTGACGCTGTTGCCGCCCGCGCCGCCGGTCGTACCCCCATCGATGGAGGCGAAGCCCTGCACCCGATTTGCGGCGGCACAGGAGAGTTGATCCCCGTCGTTGCCCGGTGTGGGCGGCACGGGATCCGGCGTCGGTTCGGGGATGGGATCGGCATGGGGCGCCATCGGCGTCGCCGTAGCGGCCACTGAGTTGCCAACCATCCGATTACCGTAGGTGTACTTTATCCAGTACCAATAGGGTGTGCCGTTGGCGACGTTCTGATCGGTAAAGCTACGGCTGCCGCCGCCGAGAAAGGCCACCCGGCCGCGTCCGCTCGGATTGGCGTCGGTATCGCGCATCACCTGCACCGAGGTGATGTCACCATTCGTCACCTGCCAGGAGAGGTCGATCCTGCCGTCGCCGGCGGTTGCGCCAAGCTGCACTGCCGGCACGCTGGAGCCGGCATCTGGCGTAGTGCTGCCGGACCCAGGTGTCGCCGCCGAAGCGGTTTTGCTGATTGAGCACTCCTTGACCTGCTTCCGGGGTATCGGATCGGTGCCAAAGGTTGCGACATTGCAGACAAAAGAGCCACTCAAGACCTTGTAGATGAACTGCCCGGAAGCACCGAAGGCCACACGGGTATCGGCATCGACCGAGCAGCTCTGATCCACTTTACAGATCGTCGTGTATCCATCAGGACGGTTGGTTGCCGCCAGTGCGCTGCCGGCCATCAAGAACAGCGCCAAGCCGGGAATCATTCTTTTCACTTTCAATCCACCTTTAGTTGTTAAGAACTTCATAAACACTCTGTAGCGCACACAAGTCAGGCGCCCTGTCGGTGGGGCAGAGCCCCACCCTACACCTCGAATTCAAGTTTTGCGGCCAGCCCATCGATACCGGTTTGAATTCGATGTTCGATTGCGCGGCGTCGCTATCGCGGGCCTGCGCCCTGATCGACGATAGCGGGCACATCATTGGCGTCTTCGAGCTTGTACGGGTAGAGCACCAAGTCGTCGAATACGCTGGCGCCGGTATCCTTGTCAGGATCACTAGCGGAAATACCCGTATAGCGATTGGAAGAGAGATCGGCATCGATGAGACCGTTACCGGTGTCCCAGTGCGGCTTGGCGGCATCCTCGAAGTAGTTGCCTTCCACCCTGGCCTGAGCGCCACTGCCGACACCGATGGAGAAGTAGGTGACGTTCTTCCAGAAGTTGTTGAACAGATGGACACGACTCTGGTCGCCATCGATCTTCGGATTGCGTCCCGAGATATTGCGCCAATCGTTGTGATGCAGGGTCACCCGGGAGTTGCTGATGAGCTGGGTGTAGTGGTGCTTGCCACCGCAGACCGCCGGGTTCTCGCCCTTGAACTGATTCCAGCTCAGGGTGACATTGCGGCTGTCGTACATGTCGATGTGGCCGTCGCTGATCAGGTTGAAGCGCACATGGTCGATCCAGATGTGGCTGGTGTTGTTCATGGAGATGCCGTCGCCCGCCTCGATCAGACCCGGGTTGACATCCTCGATGGTCAGGTTGCGGATGATGACGTTACGTACATCCCGCAGATAGAGATTGGCGCCCAGCAGCCTGGCGTTCGCTCCCACGCCCTCGAGGGTCTTGTCCGAGGCAACCCGGATAACGGTATCGTTGCGGCTGCGGTTGACCAGATCGCCGTCACTGTTGGAACCCAGTTCGGTACAGGTCTGCGCGCCAACCGGGATACGATAGAAGCGCTTGCCGGGATCACCCGAATAGTCGGGGCATTGGATTTCGCAGGCCGACTGGGTACGCGGCGCGGTACGACAGTCGATGGTCGTGTTGGCGGGTATCCGCACCACGGCGGATCCGCTCGCCGCCAGGGCCGAGGCCAGGGTGTCGCAACTGGTTACGCTGACCGGCGTTGCGTTGCCGCCGCCGGTGGTGGTGGAGAGCCCGTCACTGCCGCTCTGCGCGGCGAAGCCGATCATCTGCGCGGCATCGGCAACACCGCTGGCCGTGGCGCTGGCCGCTTGGCTGTTGCCGACCTCGCCATTGCTGTCGGTGTACTTGATCCAGTACCAGTATCGGGTGCCGTTCCGCGCACTGCTGTCGCGATAGCTGCGTGTCGAACCGGAGAGTATCGCCAGGCGTTTGCGGCCGTTGGCGTCACTGTCGGTATCGCGCATCACCTGCACATAGCGCAACGCCTTACTCGCCGTCCAGGAGAGATCGATATAGCCGTCGCCGCCGCTGGCGCTAAGGCTGACAGTCGGAACTGATCCGCCCGCCGAAGCTTCCGCGCAAGCGATATCGACCGGATTCAGATACCAACGCTGGTAGGCCGCAGCGCTGTCGGTCTGCTGAAAGACATTGCCGCCGTTGCTTGCGTCGGCGACGCTGAGCGACTTTCCACTATGGCGCGCGACGATATTGAAGGCACCGGTCGTGGAACGTTTCAGCTGCCACTGCTGATTGTTGCCGCCGTGATAATCGTATTGCTGAATGTTCCCCCCGTCCTGCGTCGACCAGGCGGCCACATCCAGCGACCGGCCGCTGTGCGAAGCCATGATCGACCAGTAACCGTTGTCGAGATCGGTCAGATAAAACTGCTGATTGGGGTTGCCATGGTGGTCCCACTGAATCACGTTGGCGACATTGGCCGTGCTCGCGCCGCTGATGTCGAGGGCCTTGCCGCTGCCGTAGTTGACGAGGCTGTAGTAGTGGCCGGTGACAGGATCGGCGGTGCAGTTGGCCGCCTGTGCGGATTGGCTGAACGCCAACAACGGCACCAGAGCCAGAAGCGCGCAGTTGCATGACTGAGGGTAAATTCTCATCTTTGAAATACCTGCAATATCACATTATTCAAAACAGTTAACCGCTCCAGCTTCGTTTGGTGGGGTAGGGCCCCACCCTACGCGCTGAACCACATGTGTAGGGTGGGGCCCTGCCCCGCCATAAACCCTCGATCAGAGTGCCGTTCTGCTGCTCCCGTCAGGGCCGCCAGTAGTAGGGCGGCTTGATCGTCACTTCATCCACATAGGAGACGCCGCCCCAGTTGTCGTCCACCAGGCCATAGAAGATGTTGTTGGACTTGGAGGAGTAGACCTCCAGATCGCCCAGCATCCGCGCCGTTCCGCTGGCGCTGGCGCCGTTGCCGAACCAGCCCATGGGATAGAAGGTGGACTGCACCACGGCGCTGTCCCGCACATTGAAGCTGGCGGACCCGTGGTGGGGGTTGCCGGCCACACCGATCAGACTCAGCGCGCCCACGGTTCCGCCGGAGACCGTACCGTTGATGACGGTGGCCTGATCCTCGATCCGCGCATCGCCGCTGACGTTGCCGCCCAGCACCTTGGCGTAGGGACCGACGTAGACGGAATCGGGGGTGTTGGCGGTAGCGCAGCCGCCCCCGTTGCCATGGCGCACGGTACCCGAGGGGCAGGCATCGATGCTGCCGTTGCGGAAACCGTCGGGCCAGGCTCCCTCCAGCTCGACCATGTAGGGATAGCGATAGATCGAAGGATAGGGGCGACCGTCCGACGGATTGTCCCAGGTGAGCTTCTGGTAGCTGGTGGGCGCGGCCAGCACCACCAGGTAGAGTTCCTCGCCCGGCGTGATGCAGAAGTCGAGCTCGCCGTCGGTGCCGCTCTGCAGTTCGCTGTAGCGGGGATTGGTCATGGCCGAATTGGTGGCTACCAGACCCCAGCGCCAACCGGAGTCGGCGCCCAGTTGAAGGACACCGCGGAAGCTCACCCGCACCTGGGTGGCGCCCGCTTCGGGATAGAGGCGCACCAGGTTATAGCCCCAACGCTGCGGCGCCCAGTAGTAGGGCGAGACGAAGCGATGGCTTTGCGCCCAATCGCTATCGAGACTCTCCAACCGGGTCAGCCGGTTACGCCGCTGGGTATAGCTCTGCGGATCGGCGTTGAGCCGGCCCCAGGTGCTGCGGTAGGCCGCTCCCTCGTCATGTCCGTCAGGATCCCGGTAGTCGAAGGTGACATTGTGCATGGCCCATTCGCCGAACTGGTCGTTGAGCTGCTCGATGCCCCAGCTCTGGCTCAGCATCAGCTTCTGCCAGGGATCGCGCTGGCCCGCGGGCGCCTCGTAGGCCCACATGTCGTTGACCGCGCTGTGGCACTGCTTGTCCTTGAGGAATTCGAAGAACTGCCAGTTGCAATAGCGGTCCCGCGTGTTGCCGTAGTAGAGGTGGGGCGCATTGATCAGCATCTCCGAACAGTGCATCTCGTTGCGGAAGAGCTGATGGGGCATCCAGTTGGCGTGGCTCTCGAAGATCCAGCAGCCGACGCCGCCGCAATCGGCAAAGGCCTGGGTGGTGGACTGCACGCCATGCATGAACTCGTGGGCCAGGCCCCAGGTGTCGCTGGCCGCGCCGGGACCGATCCACATGCCCATGTAGTTAATGCCGTTGCGGCCCCAGCCGCCGCCCCAGAGGGGAAAGTCATTATCGAAATGGACCGCCGCCTTCCACTTGTCGGGGGAGTCGCAGTAGGGTTCCGGAAAGAAGACCGGAGCGCCGAAGTAGCCGTTCCAGATCTGCTCCAGGGTGTCCGCCGCCCGCTGTGCCTCAGCGGTGGTTATGTTGGTGCCGTCCTTCCAGTAGATGGCGAAATGGTCGCTCTCCAAACGCAGGGGAGCGCCGGTCTCGCCACCGTCCCTGGGTGCGCGCCACTGGCCGCTGACGCATTGGCGGAGCTGTTGCGCCGGGCAGGCGCTGGCCCATTGGGTCTCGCTGCTGCCGGGGCTGCACTCGCCGATCGGGGGCGGTTCCGGTGTGGGCTCCGGCGCGGGGGGCGGCGTGTCGCTGGCGGTGCCGAACACGCGCCACTCCAGGATACCCGTGGACTGACGGGTATTGCGCATCGACACCCGCACCCGGTTGGTGACGATGTCGCCGAGCGACAACGCGTTGAAGGTGTCTTTCCGTAGCGGCAGATCACCGGCCCTGACCCAGCCGTTGCTGCTGGCGTCCCAGTATTCCAAGTAGGCCGTGGTCGGTGTCAGCACCCCGCCGTTGTCATCGAACCAGTAGACCTGGGTCGACGACAGGCTGTAGTTCTGCGGCCACTCGTACTGCACCCACTGAATCGAATCGGGATTGCTCCAGTTGCCGTAGGCACCCCGGGACTTGTCGTTGGAGTTGGCGGGATCGCTGTTGTCGTTGACCGCGCTCAGGGTCTCCCAGGGCGAGACATAGGAGGTGCTGGCCGAGGCCTGCGGGGCGATGTTGTCACCCGTCGGCACCGGGGTCGGTTCCGGCGTCGGTGTGGGGGTCGGCTCAGGTGTCGGCGTCGGCGTGGGTTCCGGTGTCGGCGTAGGAGTCGGCTCCGGCGTGGGTTCCGGAGTCGGTGTCGGCTCCGGTGTAGGTGTCGGTGTCGGCTCTGGTGTGGGTGTCGGTGTCGGCTCAGGTGTCGGATCCGGTGTCCCGCAGCTGCCGTCGACCGGATTCAAATACCAGCGCTGGTTAGCCGAACCGCTATCGCCCTGCTGGTAGACATTGCCACCGGCCCGGTCGCCGGCCACGCTCATGGCCTTGCCGCTGTGGCGCGCCACCAGGGCATAGGCGCCGCTGCCGTCACGCTGCAACCGCCACTGCTG
>JBNKYJ010000033.1:0-25470 GCA_050300835.1 Sedimenticolaceae bacterium | reverse complement strand
CCGCGATCATGGTCCCACCAAATCTTGACGGCGAACATACCCGAGGCTGCATCGCCATCGCAGCCATTCACGCCATCCGCACTGCCGGTGCCATCGTACGGCGTACTGTCGCGGCAGATAACCCCCTGACCGCTCGGCAGCTGTTGCTCGATAGTCGAAATCCACTCAAAGGCATCATAAGCCGCCAATTCGGCATCGCTGCAGCCTGTAGCGATACAACCCGGATCCGTTCCGGCCGCCAGGATTTCATCGTATTGACCACTGGCAGCGCCAGGTGAATTCGCACGCACCCTGTCGGCTCCATCGGCTGCGAGCGATGCCGCTATCGAATGATGAAGAGCCGCCTGATTTCCCCGCAGGGAGTTGTACTGAATGCTGACCACGCCGAGCAGACCCACGGAAAAAATGACGACGGCCACCAGCACCTCCATCAGCGTGAATCCATCGTCCAATCTCGCCGGCGATCTTGTTCGCTTACTCATATTCAGATTCTCACGTCTCATCTTACTGACAGCTAAAAACAGGCTGAGCGGTTGGCTTCCGCACGTCCCAGCCTGCTGATACTGATGGTCCTCGCTTGATTCCCGCTGCAGTGTGAGAGCTTCATGGAGAAGTCATTCACATTGCCGCTCAATTCACCGGAGGCGAGAAACCGGATGCTGTTCGGTGTCGTCCCGGTGAAGACGATTCCGCCTTCAGGCGCCGTCCACACCCGGATGAGATCATCGGTTCCCGCCGTGTAAGTACGATCATTGTCCGGATCCGTAAACACCAGCCAGCCATTCGCCCAATTGTTGCCGTCGCATTCGCTATAGGCCGCGTTGCTGGCGCAAACCGTAACGCCTTCACCGCGTTTGACCGCCTCGCTTCGCGCCAATCTGAGGGCACCGACGAGGTCATTGGCATATGCCGTAGCCCGGTTACCCGACATCAGATTGGTAAACGCCGGTATTCCGATGCTCAAAATGAGGATGCCCACGGCGAGGGTTATCATCAGTTCGACCAATGTGAAGCCTGTGTACGCTTTTTTCATACTCATCTCTATATCAATACAATTCGGTTGTGTCAGTCAGAGATACGACAAAATGCTGCATTCTCCCGACAAACGGCCTCAAAGATGAGAATCCGAATCCCAAGAGATTTCGCATCTGGACCCTCCACTCCGATTACCGGAGAATACCGCGAGACCCATCAGCGACCCGACACCCAATTCATCGACCAAATCCGGAATATATTGAACAGCGGAATACCTCTTCATGCATGACTGTATCATCATCGGAGGCGGCCTGATCGGCATGCTCACCGCACGTGAACTGGCCATGGCCGGCAGACAGGTCCTGCTGATCGAGCAGGGCCAGACCGGCAGAGAATCCTCCTGGGCCGGCGGCGGAATCATCTCTCCACTCTACCCCTGGCGATACCCCGCTTCGATCACCGCACTGGCGAGCTGGAGCCAACGACACTACCCGGCACTGTCTGACGCACTGCAGGCGGAAGGCGGGATTGACCCCGAATACATCAGAAGCGGAATGCTCATCATCGAGCCCGAAGATATCGAACACGCCACGGAATGGGCCGATTCCACCCGGCAGACATTGCACAAAATAGACCAGAACGCCGCTCGGGATTGTGAGCCCGCACTCAAAAAGGAGGTGCATTTCGCCGCCTGGATGCCCGAAGTGGCGCAGATCCGCAATCCTCGACTGGCCAAGAGCGTCTATCAATCCATTCATCATCGCGTGACGATCCGGCAACACACCCAAGTAACCGGATTTCTTACCCATGGAGACCGCATCGGGGGGGTCACAACATCTTCGGAGAACATACCGTCAGAGTGTGTCATCGTCTGTGCCGGCGCCTGGACAGGAAAGCTTCTGCACGAATTCATCCCACCCCCGAAGATCGAACCCGTGCTGGGTCAGATGATCCTGTTCCGCACCGACCCGGGAACCCTCTCCCGCATCGTTCTGCACCAGGATCGTTACGTCATCCCCCGGCGGGATGGGAGAGTCTTGGTCGGAAGCACCCTTGAGTATCGAGGATTCGACAAGTCCATCAGCGCCGAGGCCAGGAGATCCCTGACCCACTACGCGCTCGACCACTTTCCGCAACTCTCGCAGTTCGAGATAGAACATCACTGGGCCGGCCTCAGGCCCGGCTCTCCACAGGGCATTCCCTATATTGGTCCGGTGCCCGGCATGGAGGGTCTGTACGTGAATGCCGGCCATTTCCGCAACGGCGTGGTGCTCGGCCCCGCCTCCGCCCGCCTCATGGCGGACCTGGTCCTGGAGCGGGAGCCCATCGTTGCTCCGACACCCTATGCCATTGACGCCCCCCGGAATAAAGCAGCTAGACCGGGGCTCGGCTAGCCGACTATAATTGCCCGCTTTCAGCCGATGTAGCTCAGTCGGTAGAGCAACTGATTCGTAATCAGTAGGTCGGCGGTTCGATTCCGCCCATCGGCTCCATTCACACCCTCCGCCCAGCTGCCGGTTCTGGCCGTGAAAAGGTCAAATGGGCGCAGAAACCATTGACTATGCGCATATTCAAGATCGTCTTTCTCAATCAGGGAAAAGTGTACGAAATCTACGCCCAGACCGTGCGCCAGGGCGAACTCTACGGTTTTGTCGAAGTCGAGAACCTGATTTTCCAGGAGAACAGCACCCTGCTGGTCGATCCATCCGCCGAACGGCTCAAAGAGGAGTTTTCCGGCGTGCATCGCACCCGTATCCCGATCCATGCCGTCATCCGCATCGACGAGGTGGAGAAGGATGAGCATGGTCCCGGCAAGATCACGGAGATAGACGGCGCCTCCAACATCACCCCCTTCCCCCACCATTTTCCCGGACCGCGAAAAAAGTCAGACTGAATCCATTGCGAAACCGCATTGCCACTGCGGGCTGTAATTTCGAGAATCACAGCATTCTCAACAGCCCGCACCACCCGCAATGCCTTCGCTCCACCGACACATTGTCCTTCTGTTTTGTCTGACGCTGGGCGCCTGCTTCGAGACCGGCGAGTCCGAATCGGAGCTGACACCCCCTCTGATCGATGCGGCGGAAAAGGGCGATATTCCAGCCATTTCCCGACTGCTTGACGACGCGTCCGGGGTTGATGTCCGCGATGCCTGTCTCTGGACACCCTTGATGAAGGCCGCGCTCAACGGTCATGCCGAGGCGGCGGCGCGCCTGATCGAGGCCGGAGCGGATGTCAATCTGACCGATAAGGGGGGCTATTCCGCGCTCATGCTCGCCGCATCCAACAACCACGCCAGGGTGGTCGATCTCCTGCTCGCCGCCGGCGCCGACCCCAATCAGGTGGAACGGACCGAGGGATTCACCGCCTTGATTTGGGCCGCTCAGCGCGGCCACGCGGAGAGCGTATCGCGCCTGCTTCACTCCCCGGCCGACCCTGCCGCACGTGACATGGACGGCTTGAGTGCAGCCGACTGGGCCGCCCGCAATGGCCACAAATCCGCCCTCGCGCTGCTGCTGGCAGGCGGTCCAGCCACCGAGACAGAGCAGACTGGCGCAGTACATTAGAATCCACTAAATGACTGACCTACGTCATGCGTCTTTTCAGGCGCAACGTCTATGCTTGGCTTGCGACTCTGTTGTGTGAGTGCGTCTTTGTGCACTGCAAATGGCCTGGAGGTGGATCTCATGCCGACTCAAATCACCAACGATCAGCAATTGCGAGAGGCCCTGAACAGCCTCAACCTGCAGCAACAGCGGGAGTTGGGAGGCTTATACGTCTCCAATGTCAGCCACCTGAGCGCCGATCCCCGCATCAGCCGTGCCGTCGAGGCCGCAGCCAAGACGGAAATCTCGCCCCAGGAACTGGAAGACGCCTATAAATCCGTCAAGACCTTCGCCACACAAAGCTATACCGCCTGCGGACGGGATGCGGACTGGGCTGCGCAGGCGGAACACTTCGTCGCCGCCGCTGCCGCCGCCTGCCTTGCCCAGGAAGAGCAGAGCGGATCGAAAAGCAACAGCGCCTGGAGAGCGGCCATGCAGGCGCGCATGGCGAAAAACTGCGAGATGATTCTCAAGGATGAGGGCGAGCTGGCCAACGAGGCGGAAAAGCAGTATCAGATCGCCGAGAAGTACCTGAACGGCTGAGCTTGTATCCGAGGGATGGACGGCCTACTGCTTGCCGTCCATCAGGGTGATACCGTCGAGACCGTCGACCAGCGCGTCCTTGGCCTTGGATGCGCCAAGCTTGATCATCAAGCGGACATCGTTGGCGGAATCGGCATAGGCCAGGGCGTTCTCGTAGCTGATCACGCCCTCCTCGTAGAGCTGGTAGAGATGCTGATCGAAGGTGATCATGCCGTGTTCGGTGGAGCGCTTCATCAGCTCCTTCAACTTATGGATCTCCCCCTTGCGGATCAACTCGGCGGCCAGCGGGGTGTTGAGCATCACCTCGATGGCGGCGCGACGACCGTGGCCATCCGCCTTCGGAATCAACTGCTGGGCGATGATCGCCTTCAGGTTGAGCGAGAGGTCCATGAAGATCTGGTCCCGCGCGTCCTCCGGGAAGAAGTGGATGATACGGTCCAGCGCCTGGTTGGCGTTGTTGGCGTGCAGGGTGGAAAGGCAGAGGTGACCGGTCTCGGCAAACGAGATGGCGTGCTCCATGGTCTCGCGGGTACGTATCTCGCCGATCAGGATCACGTCGGGGGCCTGGCGCAGGGTGTTTTTCAACGCCACCTGGTAGGACTCGGTATCCAGCCCCACCTCCCGTTGGGTGATGATGCATGAGTTGTGATCGTGGATATACTCGATCGGGTCCTCGATACTGATGATGTGACCGTCGCCGCGGGTGTTGCGGTAGCCGATCATGGCGGCCAGCGAGGTTGATTTACCGGTTCCGGTGGCGCCCACGAAGATCACCAGACCACGCTTGGCCAGCGAGAGGTCCTGTATGATCGGCGGCAGATAGAGGGATTCGAGTGTCGGAATGCGCGTCTCGATGCGGCGCAGCACCATGCCGACGGCATCGCGCTGGATGAAGGCGCTGACACGAAAACGCCCGATGCCCTTGGCGCTGATGGCGAAGTTGCACTCTTTGGTCTCGTCGAATTCCCGCTGCTGGGCATCGGTCATGATGCTGTAGGTCAGGGCCTTGGTCTGTTTGGCGGTGAATGGCGTCTTGTTGACCGGATGAATCTTGCCGTCCACCTTCATCGAGGGTTCACGGCCCGCCGTGATAAACAGGTCGGAAGCCTTGTTCTTGACCATCATGGAGAGCAGTGGGGCCAGTTCCATATTCAAATCCTCTTCGTCGCCATTCTTCTTTGTCGATTGATTCACTCAAACACCAGAAGCAGTCAGAGCTGATCCTTGTTCTGCGCCTTGGCCTTGGCGTCGAGGCGGCTGACGATACCCTTCTGCACCAGCTCCTTGAGCGCCTGGTCCATGGTCTGCATGCCGTAGGCCTGGCCGGTCTGGATGGCGGAGTACATCTGCGCCACCTTGTCTTCGCGGATCAGGTTGCGGATCGCGGGGGTGCCGACCATGATCTCCCAGGCGGCAATTCGTCCGCCGCCGATCTTCTTCAGCAGGGTCTGGGCGATAACCGACCGCAGCGACTCCGACAGCATGGAGCGCACCATCGATTTCTCGCCGGCCGGAAAGACGTCGATGATACGGTCGATGGTCTTGGCCGCCGAGCTGGTATGCAGGGTACCGAACACCAGATGTCCGGTCTCGGCGGCGGTCAGCGCCAGGCGGATGGTCTCCAGGTCACGCAGCTCGCCGACCAGGATGATGTCCGGGTCCTCACGCAGCGCCGAGCGCAGCGCCTCGGCGAAACCGAGGGTGTCGCGGTGCACCTCGCGCTGGTTGATCAGACACTTCTTGCTGGAGTGAACGAACTCGATCGGGTCCTCGATGGTGAGGATGTGGGAGTAGTCGTTGTCGTTCTTGTAGTCCATCATCGCCGCCAGGGTGGTCGACTTGCCGGAACCGGTGGGACCGGTCACCAGCACCAGACCGCGCGGCACGTCGACGATCTCCTTGAAGGTCTGAGGACAACCCAGATCCTCCAGCGTCAGCACTTTGGAGGGGATGGTACGGAACACGGCGGAAGCGCCGCGGGCCTGGTTGAAGGCGTTGACGCGGAAACGGGCCAGACCGGGAATCTCGAACGAGAAGTCGGTCTCGAGAAACTCCTCGAAATCCTTGCGCTGCTTGTCGTTCATGATGTCGTAGACCAGCGCGTGCACCACCTTGTGCTCCAGCGCCGGCACGTTGATGCGGCGGATATCGCCATCCACACGGATCATCGGCGGCAGTCCGGCCGAGAGATGCAGGTCCGATGCGTTGTGTTTCACACTGAAGGCGAGTAATTCAGCGATATCCATTCATTCCCCCACTAACTGACTGAATTGCGTTTCAAATGCTCCTAGTCATATCGACCCGAAGCCTGATAAGTTTAGGGCACTCCTGTCTGTGGCGGCCTGCACTGCGCGTTCAGGACTTGAACCGCATGCTGCCCGCCCCCACATGGCGTAGGAAGTAATATACTAGCCGCTCGATCAAAAATCTTTCGAAATTCATAGCATTTCCACATACCCGTGCGCGAAGACAACAGCTTGAAACAACGCTATGAAAGCGTACTGGCCCGCATCGGCGCAGCGGAATCGGCAGCCGGCCGACAGCCGGGCTCGACCCGTCTGCTGGCGGTCAGCAAGACCCGCAGCGCCGACGAGATCCGCGCCCTGGCGCAACTCGGACAGCGCCACTTCGGCGAAAACTACCTGCAGGAGGCCGAAGGCAAGATCGACCGGCTGCAGGACCTGACCCTGGAGTGGCACTTCATCGGCCGTATCCAGAGCAACAAGACCCGGTCCATCGCCGAGCGCTTCGACTGGGTCCACAGCCTGGCCAGTCTCAAGCACGCCAGGCGCTTGAGCGAGCAGCGCCCTACCCACCTGGCTCCCCTCAACATCTGCCTGCAGGTCAACACCAGCGGCGAGGCGAGCAAGGACGGGCACACCCCGGAGCAGCTCGAGGCGCTTATCGGCGACTACGCCAGGCTGCCGAATCTGCGCCTGCGCGGCCTGATGACCATCCCCGCGCCGGCCACAGGGGAGGCGCAGCATCAGCCCTTTCGGCTGTTGCGACAGCTGCGCGATCGCCTGGCCACCGCCGAGCTTCCATTGGAGACCCTCTCCATGGGCATGTCGGACGACCTGGAGGCCGCCATCGCGGATGGGGCGACCATCGTCCGCATCGGCACCGCAATTTTCGGCCCCCGGGCGTATAATCGCTGAAACACCGAACAGACAGACCACCACTCACCGAGGCATGAAAAGACTGACCCGCATGACTAGCAGCAAACTCACCTTCATCGGCGGCGGCAACATGGCCAGCAGCCTGATCGGCGGCCTCATCGCAGACGGTTACGACAGCCGGCAGATCACTGTCAGCGACCCCGACAGCGACAAGCTGGCCCAACTGGCGGCACGCTTCGACGTGCATACGGAGACCGACAACAACAAGGCGATCGACCAGGCCAAGGTGGTGGTCCTCGCGGTCAAACCCCAGGCGCTGGAAGCCGTGGCCCGCGACATTGCCGACAGCGTCGCCCGCGCCCGGCCGCTGGTGATCTCCATCGCCGCCGGCATCCGGGAGTCGGCCCTGCGCAACTGGCTGGGCAGCGAGGCGGCACTGGTGCGCACCATGCCCAACACCCCGGCCATGATCCAGTCGGGCGCCACCGGCCTGCATGCCGGCCCCGGCGTCAGCAACGAACAGCGGGACATGGCGGAGAGCATCCTGCGCGCCGTCGGACTCACCCGCTGGGTCGACGACGAGTCGCAGATGGATGCGGTCACCGCCCTCTCCGGCAGCGGCCCCGCCTACTATTTCCTGGTCATGGAGGCGATGGAGGCGGCCGCCTGCGAGATGGGCCTCGATCCGGAGACCGCCCGCCTGCTGACCCTGCAGACCGCGCTGGGCGCCGCCCGCATGGCGATCGAGAGCAGCGACTCTCCGGCCACCCTGAGACAGAAGGTCACCTCCCCCGGCGGCACCACGGAACAGGCGTTGAAAATCCTCGAGCAGGGTAAGCTGCGGGAGCTCTTCGCCGAAGCCCTCAAGGGCGCACAGACCCGCTCCCGGGAACTCTCCGAAATGTTGGGGAACGCGGCATCATGAGCGGCAGCTATCTCACCAATCCGATCATCTTCCTGATCCAGACCCTGTTCGGCCTCTACATCCTGGCAGTGCTGTTGCGCTTCCTGCTGCAACTGGTGCGGGCCGACTTCTACAATCCCATCTCCCAGTTCCTGGTCAAGGCGACCAACCCGCCGCTGAAGGTGCTGCGCCGCATCATTCCCGGACTCGGCGGTATCGACCTCGCCTCCCTGGTGCTGGCCTGGTTGCTCAAAAGCATCGAGATCCTGCTCATCATCCTGGTCAGCGGCAGTGCGGTGAATCTGCTCGCCCCGCTGCTGTGGGCAATCCCGGAACTGGTCGAACTGGTGATCAACATCTACTTTTTCGGCATCCTCATCCAGGTCATCCTCAGCTGGGTCAGCCCCGGCAGCTACAACCCGGCTGTCGCCCTGCTCTACAGCCTGACCGCGCCGATCATGCGGCCGGCGCAGAAGATCCTGCCACCGATGGGCGGTCTCGACCTCTCGCCCATGCTGGTCCTGATTGGCCTGGTACTGCTGAAAATGCTGCTGCTGCCGCCGCTGCGCGCCATCACCGCCAGCCCCTTCGCCACCCACGCCCTGCTGTGAGCTGGTACCGCTGGGAGGGCGATGAACTGATCCTGCGCCTACGGGTGCAGCCCAAGGCCTCCAAGGATGCCCTCGTCGCCCCCTATGGTGAAGACGAATACAAAGTCACCCTCACGGCCCCCCCGGTGGACGGCAAGGCCAACGCCCATCTGCTGAAGTTCATCGCCAAATCCTTCGGCCTGCCCCGCTCACGGGTGATCCTGGAATCGGGGGACCACTCCCGCAGCAAGTGTCTCAGGTTAAAGTCCCCTACCCGCCTGCCGCTACCTCTGGGGAGTGACTGAACCTAACTTTCGGCGTCGTAGTTTGGTATTGCACCAGACCTGGCGTATTATTGAACAGGGTGTGTGTGATGGGGATAACAGCCTGTTCAGGCTGAAAAATAAACGGTACGGGTGAATGGAAAAAGTACGATTTCAAGAACAACTGCAGGCCTACGAACAGTGGAAAAAGGACGTCATCAACACGATCGAGGAGTACGGTCCCTGGCTCGAAGAGAACAGCATGTCCTCCGAGGACGTGCAACAACGCATCGATCATACGCTTGAGGCCCTGCGCAGCGACAAGCTGACCATCGCCTTCGTCGCCGAGTTCTCCCGCGGCAAGACAGAACTGATCAACGCCATCTTCTTCGCCGATTTCGGCCGGCGGCTGCTGCCTTCGGATGCCGGGCGGACCACCATGTGTCCCACCGAAATCTTCTACGACGAGGTGCGGGACGAGGCCTATGTGCGGCTGCTGCCGATCGAGACCCGGCTGCAGGACACCAGCCTGGCACAGCTGCGCAAGGACACCAAGCAGTGGGTTCACTATCCGCTCGAGACCGACTCGGTGGAACAGATGCAGGCAGCCCTCAACGAGGTCATCCAGACCAAGACGGTGACCCTGGAAGAGGCCAAGCATCTTGGACTCTACAGCCCGGACCTGCATCCGCACCAGAGCCAGCCGCCGGAGATGATCGAGATCCCCAAATGGCGGCACGCCCTCATCAGCTTTCCGCACCAGCTGTTGAAGAAAGGGCTGACCATCCTCGACACCCCCGGTCTGAACGCGCTCGGCACCGAACCCGAATTGACCCTCAACATGCTGCCCGCGGCCCAGGCCGTGCTCTTCGTGCTGGGCGCCGATACCGGCGTCACCCGCAGCGACATGGAGATCTGGCAGCACCACATCAAAGGTTTTCAGAGCGGCCGCCAGCGCGGCCTGATGGTGGTCCTGAACAAGATCGACACCCTCTGGGACGACCTGCGCGAACACGAAGACGTCAGTGACGCCATTCGCAATCAACAGAATTCGACAGCAGGTCTGCTCGGTCTCGAATCCCGCGCCGTCTTCCCCGTCTCCGCGCAGAAGGGGTTGCTGTCCAAGATCAAGAGTGACGAGGGACTGCTGGAGAAGAGCGGCCTGCTCGACCTGGAGAACTATCTGGGTCAGGACGTGCTCGGTATCAAGCAGCAGATCATCCTCGAGACCGTCGGCTCCGATGTCGGACAGATGCTGGACAACAGCCGCAGCGTGCTTTCGGGCAAGCTCAACGACACCAAGCGTCAGCTGGAAGAGTTGGAAGAGCTGAGTGACAAGAGCGACGACGTGATCACCAACCTGATGGAGAAGACCCGCACCGAACAGGCCCAGTACCTGCGTGACGTGGAGACCTTCCAGCAGAGTCGCAAACAGCTCAAACAGCAGGCGGAGCAGCTGAGCCAGACACTCAACATGGAAGTCCTCGACCAGATCATCGAGCGCTGCCGTAAGGAGATGTCCAACAGCTGGACCACCAGCGGCATGAAGGCGGCGATGAAGAGCCTGTTCGAGGATATCCGTCGCACCATGCTCAATGTGGTGACCCAGAGCGAGCAGACCCGCAAGCTGATCCGCTCCATCTACCGCAAGTTCCAGAACGAGCACGGCTTCGCGGTGGTGCAACCGAAGATGTTCTCCATCGTCAAATACCGGGTGGAGCTGGAACTGCTGCACCAGGAGGCGGAGATATTCCGCAACAGCCCGGTGACCGCGATGATGGAACAGAATTTCGTGGTCAAGCGCTTCTTCTCGGCACTGGTACATCGGGCGCGCGAAATCTTCAAAAACGCCGACGACGAAATCGACGGCTGGTTGACGACCACCCTGGAACCCCTGGTCATGCAGATCAAGGACCATAAGGAAATGATGGAGAAGCGTCTCAACAATCTGCAGAAGATCGGCCAGTCACGCAACACCCTGCAATACCGGATCCTGGAGCTGCAGGAGCAGTATACCGAGCTCGCCCGTCAACTCACCGCGCTGCGCAACATGGCCAACCGCATCAAGAACAGCCGGCCGTTGCATCAGAGCGAACGACCAAAACCCAAACTGGTCAAGCAGTCCGCTTCCTGAGACTGCGCATCCCTTAAACAAGCGGCGGTCCATTGGACCGCCGTTTCCATCTCCGGCCCCGCACCGCCTCGCTTCAACCTTTTTCGAGCATCGTCTAAACTTGGAGGCTTAAGATCGGTCAATAATGACCGGCTTACGAGGAGACAACCTATGACGATAATTAAAAAAATCCTGGTGCTGCTCATTGTCTGTTTCAGCAGTGCCAGTGCCTGGGCGGAAAACAGTACCACCATAAACGGCTACACCATTCACCACAACGCCATTCCCAGTGCGTCACTCGATCCGGCCATCGCCAAGCAATACGGCATCCAGCGCAGCAAATACCGTGGCATGCTGAATGTAAGCGTCATCAAGAACGAACCCGGCACCACCGGCAAATCGATCCCGGCCGTGGTACTGGCCAAGGCCACCAACATCCGCGGTCAGTTGATCAGCGTTCCGATGCGACAAGTCGAGGAGGGCGATGCCATCTACTACATCGGCGAGTTTCGCATTGCCGATCAGGAGACACTCAACTTCGAACTAAAAGTCCAACCCCGGGGTGAAACCCGCTTCTATAACGCCGCATTGAGCCAGCAGTTTTTCATCGACGATTGATTGACCGGCAACACGAGAGCGCTCCTGCCGTCCCTGCCGAGACAATCCGCATGGGCGCCGGCAAGTCAGGCCGGGACACGGCAGCGAGCGCGATTCGCAGCAGAGCAACCATACAGGCGGCTGCCCTCTTTCACTGCCCTGTCAAACTTGCCAACTGCGCCGAACCGTAAGCCTGTACCAGGGCATAGACACCGAAGGCGATCACCAGTACGCCGGCAAGGCGGCGCACACGAATATCCTTGGACCAGTGAGCCAGGCTGCCCGCCACCATCCCCATGGCGAACAGGTTCGGCAGGGTGCCCAGACCGAAGGCCAGCATCAGGCCGGCCCCTTTCAGTACGCTGCCGGCCGATACGGTCCAGACCAGCATGCTGTAGACCAGGCCACAGGGAATCCAACCCCAGACCAGTCCCAGCATCCAGGCCTGGCCCGGACTGCGCACCGGTAGCAGGCGACGAGCGAAAGGCTCGATGCGCGTCCAGAGCCTGCCACCCAAACGCTCGATGCGCGCCAGACCCATCCACCATCCGCCCAGATAGAGACCGAGCAGAATCATGAAAATCGCGGCGATCACCAACAACGCCTGCTGTACCGGATAGATGGGCACCACCTCGGCCAGCAGCATGCCCAGACCGCCCATGATCGCCCCGGCAACCACATAACTGGTGATACGCCCCAGGTTGTAACCCAACTGGTAGGGCAGCGTGTTGCTGAAGTGGTTGCGGATCTTCTCCGGCAGGCCGAAGGTGAGCGCACCGACGATGCCACCACACATCCCGGCACAGTGAGCGCCGCCAAGCAATCCCACCACAAAAGCGGCCAGGTAACTGCCCTGCTCAACCATCACCTTCTCCACCGCTTGCCGGCAGATAGCGCATGGCAAGAAGAATCAACATCAATACCGGCACCCCCATGGAGGCGGTGATGAGAAAAAAACTGACATAACCCAAACCATCGACCATCACTCCTGAAAAGCCCCCGATAAACTTGGGCAGAAGCAACATCACCGAACTGAACAGGGCGTACTGGGTGGCCGAATAGGCCACATTCGTGAGGCTGGAAAGGTAGGCCACAAAGGCGGCGCTGGCCAGTCCGGCGCTGAGATTGTCGGCAGAGATGACCAGAGTGAGCATCGCCACATTGTGACCGATCATGGCCAGCCAGGCGAACAGCAGGTTGGTGGAGGCGGCCAGTATGCCGCCCAACAGCAGCACCTTCATCACCCCCACGCGAGCGACCAGCAGCCCACCGAGGACGGCACCAATCAGGGTCATCGCGATACCGAGCAGGTTGGCGATCAGTGCCACCTCCGCTTTGGAGAAACCCATATCCACATAGAAGACGTTGGAAATCACGCCCAGCACAATATCGGATATCCGATAGGTGGCGATCAACGCCAGTATCAGCAACGCCAGCCAGCGATAGCGCCGGATGAAATCCACAAACGGACTGATGACCGCGCCGTAGAACCATTCGACAGCCAGGCGTAGCGGGTGGGGCAACCAATGCTGTCTCTCGATGGCCTGGTCAATCGAAGCCTCGCTCTCCAGTGTCGCCACATCCGGTACCCGGCCGGGTTCGCGTATCGTCAGCGTGGTGACCACACCGACCAGCATCAAGCCGGCCATGCAGAGGTAGGCCGTACTCCATGCCTCCAGCAGATAGCCGCCTGATTGCGGACTGGCCCACTCGGCCAGTGCCAGCACACCTCCGCCACTGACGATCATCGCCACCCGGTAGCCGATCATATAGTTGGCCGCCATGATGCCCTGCAGACGCACCTCGGCCCGCTCGATACGGTAGGCATCGATGGCGATGTCCTGGGTGGCGGATGAGAAAGCCACCCACAATGCAAGCCATACGAAGCGCCCCAACGTCTGCTGGGGATCGGCGAAGGACAAACCCAAAAGACCGACAACCACCGAAACCTGGGCGATCAGCATCCAGGCCCGTCTGCGTCCCAAGCGGGCGGTCAGCCAAGGCAGGCGCAAGCGGTCGACCAGCGGCGACCAGATCCATTTGAAGGCATAGGCCAGCGCCACCCAACTGAGGAAACCGATGGTGCTGCGCTCGATGCCGGCCTCTCGCAGCCAGAAAGAGAGGGTGCCGAAAACCAGCAGATAGGGCAGGCCGGCAGAGAAACCGAGGAACAACATGCTGCGCGCCCCCGGCTGCCAATAGTTCAGCAGCAAGGCCGACAGAGCGTTAAGGCGCACGGCTGACCGTACTCGGAAAAAGCGTCTGCCCGACTGCCTGCCACGGCACTGACGAAGTCTCTTCATTCAGCCCCACCATCCGGTTTGGCACAAGATAGGAAGGAGGGAGCGTATCGCTGGCCGGGTTTGACTTCATCGGTGCATTATAGGCATTCACCTGTCTCAAGTCCCCCCAAGGGTACGGCAACAGGTTACAATGTTCCGATTGCATCAACAGGTATCTAAAATGCAGGACTATCAGCGCGAATTTCTCGACTTTGCCCTCGACGTGGGCGTGCTCCGCTTCGGCGAATTCACCCTCAAGTCGGGACGTATCAGCCCCTACTTCTTCAATGCCGGACTCTTCAACACCGGCGCCAGTCTGGCCCGGCTGGGACGCTACTACGCCCAGGCCATCGTCGACTCAGGCATCGAATTCGACGTCCTCTACGGTCCGGCCTACAAGGGCATCCCACTGGCGGCAGCCACCGCAGCCGCCCTCTATGACCAGCATGCCATCGACATTCCCTATGCCTTCAATCGCAAGGAGGCAAAGGATCATGGTGAAGGCGGTACGATCGTCGGCCACCCGCTTCAGGGGCGTATCCTCATCATCGATGACGTCATCTCGGCCGGCACCTCGGTGCGGGAGTCGGTAGAGATCATCCGCGCGGAGCAAGCCCTGCCGGCCGGCGTGGTGATCGCCCTCGATCGGCAGGAACGGGGCCAGGGCGAACGCTCGGCGATCCAGGAAGTGGAAAGCGACTACGGCATGCCGGTCAGCGCCATCGTGAGACTGGAACAGTTGATCGAATATCTGCGTGAGCGCAATGACCAGGCGGCCCTGGAGCGAATCGAAGCCTATCGCGATACCTACGGTGTCTGACACGGCGTGCTCGTCAGCCCGCCGTCAAACAGTGCGGTTCCCTGTTAATAAAACGCGGGATGCGGCAGGCTGCATCCCGCATGCGGATTCTCACTGGCGCGGATCCCATGACTTTCATTCCCCCCGGAGAGCGGCTAACCCCACACCAGTTTGCTGCCCACCAGTAGGGTCACCAGCTCGAATCCCCGCTTGATCCAGCGATTGCCTTTGACGATCGAGAGATGCGCACCCAGGTAGCCACCGAGAAGTGATCCCACCAGCAGCACCGGCAGCCAGTCCCAGCGCACCTCGCCCAGCAAACCGAGGGTGACGGCGCCGCTACCGTTCCAGAAGACCCCGACCATGACCAGGGTGTGCGCCACCGCTCTCCGGTAGTCGAGCCCAAACCAGCGCACCAGCCAGAGTGTCACGAACAGGCCGGTACCGGAGGTCAGCGAACCGTTCAACAGACCAATCAGAAACAGTCCCACCCCGCCAATCGCCAGTCCCTGTCGATTACGGTGGATCGGCTGATAGGTCTGTCCCAGCGAAGGACTGAGAATGGAGTAGACACCCAACCCCAGCGTCAGCAGACCGAGCGCAATCTCCGCTGTGCGATCAGGCACTTGCAGAATCAGGCTGGCCCCGATGACCACACCGGGCACACCGGCAACCAACATGAAGATCACGAACTGTCGCTCCAGCCCCCCCTCTTTCAGATGGCGCACGGTGGCACCCACTCCAAGGGCGACGGAGGCGATCTTATGGGTGGCGAGGGCCACTCCGAAGGGAAGTCCGAGAAAAATCAGCGCCGGCAGCTGCACCAAACCCGCCCCGCCTCCGGAGAAAGCGGAAAAGAGATTGGCCAGTAAAGAGATGACAAAAAGGGTGAACTGTTCCACAAAGTGGCTATCTTATCTCAAGAAGCACGCAGTATAATCGATCTTTAGTGCTTGAGATAAAAACGGACTGATACGCTGTCTATGTCTTTAAAAACCCTGATCACCACCCTCTTCATCCTCAGCAGCCTGGCGACCACGGCCGAAGCAGCCAAGCTCTATAAATGGGTGGATGAAGAAGGGCATACCCACTACTCGGACAAGTTGCCTCCCACTGAAGTCAAGCGCGCGCGTTCCCAACTCGACGAACACGGTGTGACGGTAGATCGTGTGGACGCGGCCAAAACCCCGGAACAGCTGCGCCAGGAAGCGGAGGAGCAGCGTCTGCGCCGGGAGCAGGAACGACTGGCGGAGAAGCAGCGACAGGAGGATCGCGTGCTACTGCGCACCTTCCGTTCCGAGGATGACATCATCATGGCGCGTGACGGACAAATCCAGGCCGTGGACACCTACATTCGCGTCACCGAGTCGAACATCAAACGTCTCAAGCACACCTTGGCCGAAATGCAGAAGAATGCCGCTGATCTCGAACTCAGCGGTCAAGCCATCTCCCCCAGGTATCGCAAGGATATCGAGTCCAAGCGACAGGCGCTGAAAGACTCCTACCAATCCATCGTTCAACATGAAGAAGAGAAGAACCGGATTCGCCAAAGCTTTGCCAAGGACCTGAATCGTTTTCGTGAACTCAAACAGCTGGTTCAAACCAATGACCCCATGCAGGAGGCCAATCAGTCCTACACGGAAGCCCTCAAAAACGTCTACAACTGCACGAGCGACAACGACTGCGAACAACCGTGGCGGCGTGCCAGGGCGTATGTGATTAAGCACAGCACCACATCGGTGAAGATGGATGGTGAAAACATTCTCATGACCGGAGCGCCGGTGGAAAACGACGATATCAGCATCACGGTTTCACGTATCCACGACCGTAAGACCGACCAGACCCTGATCTTCATGGACCTCCAGTGCAAGGAGACCTCTCAGGGCATCGCGCTTTGCAAGGGGGGCGAGAAAGTCAGGCGCATCAAGGAGAAGTTCCAGGCCGCACTCGACGGCGAATCCCAAGCAGATGAAAGCCCGGCCGAAACCGAGCTCGCAACACCTAATCGCTGAACAGGCGGGCCTCCAACAGCCGCCACTGGGCCTCCCATTGAGCCAGTGGCGAGATCGTAAAACGGCTGCGCAGGTACTGATGCATCAGACCCTCCACAAGCGCCAGCATGAGGTTGGCCGATGCGTTGACATCGCCCCCCGCCATCGACTCTCCACGCATTCCAGCTTCCCTCAGAATCTGCTTCAACTGAGTCTCCAGCCGGGTAAAAAACTGCCCGACCCGCACCAGCAGGCGCTCGGTCTCTCCAATCAGGGCCTCACCCAGTAGTACACGTGTGATGCCGGGATTGCGGTCAGCGAAGGCCAGCAACAGATAGAGTACTTGCCGGCAGCGTTCCTGAGCGGTGGGTTGTTCCTTGAGGATCTGGTTGATGCGGGTAAAGATATTCTCCTCGGCGAAGTCGATGAGTCCTTCGAACATCTTTGCCTTGCTGGCAAAGTGGCGGTAGAGGGCCGCTTCGGAAACACCCACGGCACGACTCAGTGAGGCGGTGGTGATGCGTTCGCCCGGATTCGCCTCCAGCTCACGCGCCAGCGCCTCGAGAATCAGCTGTCGGCGCGATGGTTTGGCGGCACTCATCAGCGGCGCCGAATCAATGTGCCGACACCTTCGTCCGTGAAGAGCTCCAGCAGGACCGCGTGGGGCACGCGGCCATCGATGATATGCGAAGTACCCACCCCCGCCTTGACCGCTTCCAGTGCGGTGGCGATTTTCGGCAGCATGCCGCCATGGATGGTCCCATCGGCCACCAGTTCGTCGACCCGCTCTGCAGACAGGCCGGTCAACAGACCGCCATCCTTGTCGAGCAGGCCCCGGGTGTTGGTCAGCAGAATCAGTTTCTCCGCCTGCAACACCTCGGCCACCTTGCCCGCCACCAGATCGGCGTTGATATTGTAAGAGTGGCCGTCCTTACCCACGCCGATCGGGGCAATGACAGGAATGAAGTTACCGTTGACCAGCATGTTGACCACGCTGACATCGATACTCTCAACCTCGCCCACATGACCGATATCGATGATCTCGGACTCCTCCAGCTCCGGACCCTTGCGCTCGATCATCATCTTGCGGGCATGGATCAGGTCTCCGTCCTTGCCGGTAAGCCCCACCGCGGCGCCACCGGCGCGGTTGATCAGATTGACGATATCCTTGTTCACCAACCCACCCAGCACCATCTCCACGACATCCATGGTCTCGCTGTCGGTGACCCGCATGCCCTGCACGAATTCAGAGTCTTTGCCCAGTCGTTGCAGCAGATGGGCGATCTGCGGGCCGCCGCCGTGAACCACCACGGGATTGATACCCACCAGCTTCATCAACACCACGTCCATGGCGAAGCTGCTCTTGAGGTCCTCGTCGACCATGGCGTTGCCGCCGTATTTGATGACGATGGTCTTGCCGCTGAAGCGCTGAATATAGGGAAGGGCCGAAGTCAGTACGTGGGCGACATTCTGTGCCTGTTCGGGAGAGAGACTCATGTTGGCAACACTTTAAAATAAGTTTTGAGTTATGAGTTTTTAGTTTTGAGTTTGATGAGTGCGGTTTCACCGCACCGGTTGTTCGGCATCTTCTCTCTCAGGGAGTGAAGTCTGTAAACAGTCGTGAGCGAAGCGAACATCATCAACTCAAAACTAAAAACTCATAACTCAAAACTAATAAAATCGCTGGCACAATACTACCACCCTCAGACTACAAATCAGATAGCCGTGTAGCGCCTAGAACGGTGGCGTCAGTTCGGGTGCCACCTTGGCCAACATATCGCGAAAGATCGACTGCACCTGCTCCAAGCCCTCCTGAGTGTCGGCTTCGAAGCGGAACAGCAAGGTCGGTGTGGTGTTGGAGGCGCGCAC
This sequence comes from Sedimenticolaceae bacterium, assembly GCA_050300835.1. Taxonomy (GTDB): domain Bacteria; phylum Pseudomonadota; class Gammaproteobacteria; order Chromatiales; family Chromatiaceae; genus Thiodiazotropha. The sequence continues at coordinate 6,819 of JBNKYJ010000033.1, read as the reverse complement.
CAGACCCCATCCCTGTTCGAACTCGGCCCTCAGACCATCGATCTTGACCATACGGGCACCCGGCAGATCGGGCAGCTGTTCGATGGCGTTCATCACCTTCTGCGGCTGACCCTCTTCCAGGCGCAGCGGAAGCTCCGGCGTCGATATGGCATCCGGAAGCTCGGCAAAGACCTCGGCACTGCTGCGATAGTCGAGCGAGAGGATTTCGAGCAGGCGGGCACCGGCATAGAGCCCGTCGTCGAATCCATACCAACGCTCTGAGAACATGATGTGGCCACTGAACTCACCCGCCAGCAACGCATGTGTCTCACGCAGCTTGCCCTTCAGGTTGGAGTGACCGGTCTTCCACATCAGCGGACGACCGCCGTTGGAGAGGACCACATTGGCCAGATGGCGGCTGCACTTCACGTCATAGATGATGTCGCCACCGGGTTCACGGGTCAGCACATCCATGGCCAGGTACATCAATAACCGGTCGGGCCAGATCAGCTTACCGGAAGAGTCGACCACGCCGAGTCGATCACCGTCACCATCGAAAGCCAGACCCAGCGCCGCTTGATTTTCGACCACCGCCTGCTGCAGGGCCTGCATGTTTTTCGGATCACCCGGATCCGGATGGTGGTTGGGGAAACTGCCATCGACCGTGCAGTAGAGTTCCACCACTTCGCAACCCAGCTGCCGGTAGAGTTCCGGCGCCACCACCGAAGCCGCCCCGTTGCCGCAGTCGATGACCACCTTGAGCGGTTGGCCCAGACGAATGTCGGAAACGATGCGCTCGATGTAGTCCTCGATGATGTCCCGGGAGTCGAATGAACCTTCCCCCTGCAACAGCTGTCTGGCGTCGATGCGTCGCCGCAGTTCCTGGATTGCCTCGCTGCTCGGGCTTTCGCCACCGACAATCAACTTGAGGCCGTTGTACTGGGGCGGATTATGGCTGCCGGTGATAACGGCACCACAATCGATATTGAGCTCATGGACTGCGAAATAGAGCAATGGTGTGGGCACCAGTCCGATGTCGATGACATCCCTCCCGCTCGCCATCAGACCCTGTATCAGGGCACTCTGCAGACTGTCGCTGGAGGTTCTGGCGTCTCTCGCCACCAAGACCGATTGAAACCCCCGTTCGAAGACCTCGCTGCCGATACCCTGTCCGAGGGTCATGACGGCCTCTTCCGTCAGGGTCTTGCCGACAACCCCGCGTATATCGTAAGCCCGGTAGATGGAAGGATCGACGTTGACCGGCTCGCTCAAGCCCATGCGCGGTTGCTGGGCGGGTACCGGGGACTCCTCCGCGACCGTTATCCCCGCGCTTGCGCCTTCGCCCTCCGAAATGGCCGTGCGCAACTTGGCCCGCTCCGCCCGGCTGGCCCGGTACTCCTTTATCTGATGCTCCAACACGTCGAGGGTGGGTTGGAGGTCCGCCAGTTGTGCCGGTACCGCCTTCGGGGGCCTGCCGGTGGTGACCGCATCGAACAAGGTCAGAATAGTATGCTGATCCTTTTTCAGGGCCTTGACCATGCTTTGCGCCAATAGGAAGAGGGCGATGGCCGTGAGCAGGAAGAGTACCAGGTAGGGGGCGATCAACATGACCGCATCGATCGTGTTCAGGCCTGAGCCAACCCCTGCCCAGTAGGCCAATTGCCAGATGGTGCCGGCGATCTGAATCACCCGGTCGGGCGCGCCGGCGACCTCCGGCCCTTTGCCTACCAGGGTGAAGGGAGGTTTGTCCGTTGCCAACTGCTGCAGCTCGACCCGTCCGGCGTAGTCGTCCACGGAATCGATCAGTTGCTGCAGACTACTGGCCGGAAAGGCCGCGTGGATGACACCGACCGCCCGCCCGCTTGCGTCGGAAAACACCCCGGCAGCAATGGCGATGTGCTGGTGTGCGGTGCCGAATTGGTGGACTTCCGAAGGCAGTACGCGGTCGCTGCTTTCGGCCTGCCTCAACATCTGCAGGGAAGCATAACCCATGTGGGGAGCCAGCGTGGCGTCCGGTTCGCTGGTGCCGACCGATAGCAGCCTGATCTGTGCCGCCCCGGGAACCAGTTCGGTCAGCTTCTCCGACTCGGCCTTCAGGGCGGCCTTATCACCCGTTTCCAAGAGGGCGATGATGCGTGGCTCCTTGGCCAACTCCGCGATCAGATCACTACGCTGCCAATTGAGTGATTCGGCAGCGGATGCTATCGCCTGGGCGGCTGCAAGGGTCTGGCGACCGGCCTGACTCTTGGCCGACAATTGAGAGAGAAAAAAACTGACGCCTGCCGCCACCAGGACCAGGACAAGCAGCGCAACCAGACTGATCATCCAGTAGCCGCGTACACCCCGTCCCCCGGCCGCCGGTTTTCTCGCGCTCTTTTCTCCCGAACTTTTCATCAACCCCATAGCGTCTTCCCCAGTAGCTCGAAACGGACCCTCACGGGCTGCCCGCCTTATTCTGCTTTGTCTCTCAGGCAAACTCCGCTGCGCTAACTTGATCAAGCTTCTGCGGTACAGCCCAATTCCTTTCCCTGCCGATCTCCCAGATCATAGGCACACATCAGCCTTTCGCCCCTTCACCGGCAGCCGCAGGGGCCCAGCATAACGCGAACGCACCAAGTTGCGTAAGACTCGGGCCCGGTTGCGGCTCATCAACCTAGGGTCTCAACCACCGAGGCGACACCTCGCTGGGCATGATACTGCGTGGCAATACGTTCGGCGAGACGCCGTGCCAGTGCCCTCTTCGCCATCATCGGCAGGGTCTCTCGCCCCCCCTGCCAGAGCAGGGTCAGCGAGTTCTCGTCACCCTCGAATCCACCCGTCTCCGCGCCGACCCGGTTGGCGGCAATGAGATCGACACCTTTGGCCTGCCTTTTCGCCTCGGCGAAGTCCTCGACTTGCTCGGTTTCGGCGGCAAATCCGACAGTGAATGGCGGACTTGCCAGCGCCGCCACATCGGCAAGTATATCCGGATTCCGCACCAGCTCGAGTTGCAGGGTATCCGACTGTTTCTTGATCTTCTGCCCCACAGCCGACTTTGGCCGATAGTCGGCCACAGCGGCGACTCCGATGAACAGATCACATTCCACAACCCGCTCCATTACGGCCGCGTGCATCTGCTGGGCTGTCTCCACGGAGACCCTGCTCACGCCCGCGGGAGTCTGCAATGTCACAGGACCGCTCACCAGCGTCACCACGGCACCCAGGTCCCGCATGGCCTCGGCGAGGGAAAAACCCATCTTGCCGGAACTCCGGTTACCGACAAAACGTACCGGATCAATCGGCTCACGGGTGCCGCCGGCAGTCATCAGCACACGCACCCCCTTCAGCGTACCCTGGGCAAACAACGCCAGCGCCCGTTCACACAATGCCTCCGGCTCCAACATCCGGCCGGGGCCGGTCTCGCCGCAGGCCTGCTCGCCCATGTCAGGCCCCCAGAGCCGAATTCCCCGTGCCGACAGCGTCTTCACGTTGGCTTGTGTGGCCGCATTACGCCACATGCCCTGGTTCATCGCCGGCGCCAGTGCGATCGGTGTCGTCGTGGCCAGGCAGAGGGTCGTGAGTAGATCGTCGGCCAAACCATGCGCCAGCCGGGCAAGGATATTGGCCGTGGCTGGCGCCACCAGCACCAAATCGGCCCAGCGGGCGAGGCTGATATGATCCATCGCCGCCTCCTGGGCGGGATCGAGCATCTCGGTATAGACCCGATGTCCGCTGAGGGCCTGAAAGGTCAGCGGCGTCACGAAGGCCTGGGCCGCCCGCGTCATCACCACGCGAACCTCGGCCCCCTGCTGCTGCAGGGCCCTGAGCAAGACAGCGCTTTTGTAGGCGGCGATACCACCGGTGACGCCCAGGAGGATCTTTTTCCGATCGAGTGAGGACATAGGGTTTGAATAGATCACGGTAGAGTGACGCCAGAGTAACCCATGCAGCTGATAACGTTCAATTAATCCTAGAACCTATCTAAAACTCCATATCTGTTGAGTCGAGCCTGCGAGCTGCGTTGGACAGCCCCGCAAGCAGCACCTGGTCAGAATTGCCGTGAGCGGTCCGTTGCAGCAGAATGTGTGCGCGTACCGATTCACCTTGAGACAAGGAGGTCTCAGATGCCCATCACCGATTGGCCCCACCCGGAGCGGCCGCGGGAAAAATTACTGTTGCGCGGTGCCGCGGCCCTCTCGGATGCGGAGCTGCTTGCCATCTTTCTGCGCACCGGGGTTCCCGGACAGACCGCCGTCGATCTGGCACGCAGCCTGCTGCGGGAGTTCGGCGGTCTGCGCCAGCTGTTGGGCGCCGACCGGCAGAGTTTCTGCCGCGGCAAGGGGCTGGGACTGGCCAAATTCGCCCAACTGCAGGCGGTTCTGGAGATGTCGCGCCGCTACCTCCGGCAGCAGCTTCAGGAGGGTGATGCGCTCACCAGTCCCGCCGCCACCCGACGCTACCTCCAAGCCAGGCTGAGGCACCTGCCCCACGAGGTCTTCTCCTGCCTGTTTCTGGACAACCGCCACCGCGTGATCGGCTTCGAGGAGTTGTTTCGCGGCACCATCGACGGGGCCAGCGTCCACCCCCGGGAAGTCGTCAAGCGCGCCCTAGCCTATAACGCCGCCGCGCTGATCATGGCCCACAACCACCCTTCCGGCGTGGCCGAGCCCAGCGAGGCCGACCGCCACATCACCGCCCATCTGAAGCAGGCCCTGTCGCTGGTGGACATCCGGGTGCTCGACCATATCATCGTCGGTGAGGGAGAACCGGTCTCACTGGCGGAGCGGGGCTGGCTGTAAGGTGTTGCCCAGGGCTGGAGCGTGATTTCTCGGCTGTCCGCGCCCCGCCGGGGCGTAATCCCACTGTCGAATCCGCCCCATCCGACTTGCCTCCCATAGTCTACTCTGATATAAATACGCGCCTTTCGCCCCAGGGATAAATATTTTCGAGGTTTTGACCATGTCAAAAGTCTGCCAGGTAACCGGCAAGCGCCCGGTCACGGGAAACAACGTTTCCCATGCGCACAACAAGACCAAACGCCGCTTCCTCCCCAACCTGCACACTCACAGGTTCTGGGTCGAGAGCGAGAACCGTTGGGTGCGTCTGCGTCTCTCTTCCAAAGGCATGCGTATCATCGATAAGAAGGGCATCGACGCGGTCCTGTCCGATCTGCGCGCCCGCGGTGAAAAAGTCTGATCACAGGAGCACTGAGCCATGCGTGACAAAATCAAACTCGTCTCCAGCGCCGGCACTGGACACTTCTACACCACCACCAAGAACAAGCGGAACCAGCCGGGCAAGATGGAGATCAAGAAATTCGATCCCAAGATCCGCAAGCACGTGATCTACAAGGAAGCGAAGATCAAATAAGATCCCGCACCCCATCCCTGGAAACCCGCCGCTCGGCGGGTTTTTTATGCTCACCACGCACGGCAAAATAGCCTGAGCTTGAACCCTCGCCACGCCGATGGCACCGCAAAAAACGAGTCTCCATGAAGGACATCTACCTCGGCAGACAGGCCATCTACGACCGCCAGGGCGCACTCTACGCCTATGAGCTGCTCTATCGCTCCACCGATGCGGACAACGACGGCCTCAAGACCCTGCTCGACGCCGACAGCGCTTCCTCCGAGGTGCTGCTCAACACCTTCATGGAGATCGGACTGGAGCGCATCGCCGGCGACTCCCGTATCTTCATCAACCTGACCCGCAACCTCATCGACTGCGACCATCCGCTGGTGCAGCAGAAGGACCGTGTGGTGATGGAATTGCTGGAGGACATCCCGGTCGACGAGCAATTGATCGAGGAGGTGATCTGCCTCTCGAAGCTCGGGGTCACGCTGGCCCTCGACGACTATGTCTTCGATCCGGTCTGGGACCCCCTGCTGCCCTGGGTAGAAATCGTCAAACTGGAAGTCCCTGCCCTCTCCCTGCAACAGATCCGCGAGGGGCTGCCGAAGCTGCGTGGGCACAACCTCAAACTGCTGGCCGAGAAGATCGAGACCCGCGAGGAGTACGAGGCCCTGCACGAGATGGGCTTCGACCTCTTTCAGGGCTTTTTCTTCTCCCGCCCGGAGCTGGTCGAGGGTCAACGGCTGGAGGAAAATCAGGCGGTGGTGCTGCGGCTGCTGGCGACCCTCAACCAAGCCGATAGCGGCATCGACGAGATCGAAGCCCTGATCAGCCAGGACACGGTGCTCAGCTACAAGACCCTGCGCTACATCAACTCGGCGGCGATCGGCATCCCGCGCAAGATCGACTCCATCGGGCAGGCCGTGGTCTACATGGGATTGAGGAGGATCCGCGCCTGGGTCAACCTGATCGTGATGGCAGGTCTCAAGGACCGTCCGGAGGACCACTACCTGATGGCGCTGGTGCGCGCCCACCTCTGCGAAGAGCTGCTGCTGCGGGCCGAGCCCCATAACGGCAGCGGCTTTCTGATCGGCCTCTTCTCGATCCTCGAGCTGATGTTGAACCGTCCCCTGGCCGAGACCCTGGGTGACCTCTCGCTCTCCGAAGAGGTCAACGACGCCCTGCTGGCGGGCCAAGGCATTGCCGGCCAGGCGCTGCGCTGCACCCTGCAGGTGGAGGCCGGCGAATGGCATCGGGTGGAATTCCCCGGCCTCAGCCGGGAGCAGATACACGCCCTCTACCTCGACGCCAGCGAACAGGCCTTTCTGGAAAAACGGGCGTTACAGAACCTCGGTTAATTTCCGTGTGTCACTCGTCGTCCCAGCGGAGACGACAGCACAAGGCGCGACCAATCCCCGCTACAAGCTAGTGCTTCATTTTCGGCAACCGCATCCCGTCACTCCCTGGTGCGGCAAGCCGCACCCTACGGGGGATTCGAGTGTAGGGTGC
>JBNKYJ010000032.1:0-10374 GCA_050300835.1 Sedimenticolaceae bacterium | reverse complement strand
GCGGCTTGCCGCACCGATACACGGCGTACAATTCTTGCTCGCTTGCATCGTTTTCGAGTATCTCCATTTCGCAGATATCGCTGCCAATTGAGCTGCATCCCATCCCTCTACTCTCTGAGCTACGGATGGACGAAAAATATCGATGCCATCCTGTTTGATAGCACAAACCAATTATATGAATAGAAACATACGAATTTATTGATATATCTCTTTCGCGTAGAGTGCTCTCCAACCTGTTTTGAACCCATAACACTCACTGGAGAACACCATGTTAGAGAATCGCGAAAACCAAAACGTACCCCAGGTCACTTTCCGTACCCGCCGTGATCACGAATGGGTCGATGTCACCAGCGACGAGATCTTCAGGGGCCGGACCGTGGTGGTGTTTGCCCTGCCCGGGGCTTTCACGCCCACCTGCTCCTCGACCCATGTGCCCCGTTACAACCAGCTGGCGCCGGTGTTGAAGCGCCATGGAGTCGACGAGGTGGTCTGTATCTCGGTCAACGACGCCTTTGTCATGAACGAGTGGAAGCTGGAGCAGAAGGCCGACCGCATCACTTTCCTGCCCGACGGCAACGGCGATTTCACCCGCGGCATGGGCATGCTGGTGTCGAAGCAGGATCTCGGATTTGGCGAGCGCTCCTGGCGCTACTCCATGCTGGTGAAAGACGGGGTGATCGAGAAGATGTTCATCGAGCCCGACGTGCCCGGTGATCCCTTCGAGGTCTCCGATGCGGACACCATGCTGGCCCATATCGCGCCCGGCGCGAGCAAGCCTCTGGACATCACCGTCCTCGCACGCGAGGGCTGCCCCTTCTGCGTGCGCGCCAAGGGCATGCTGCGGGATGCGGGGCTCGAGTTCGAGGAGCTAGTGCTGAACAAGGATTACAGCGAGGGCAGTCTGCGCGCGGTGGCCGGCGTCTCCATGGTGCCCCAGGTCTTCATCAACGGTGAGCGTATTGGCGGATCCGATGAACTGGAGGCCTACCTGGCGGCGCGGGAACAGCAAGCCGCCTGAAGCCGTATTGACGGCTTCCAGGCGTGAGCTTCCGGGGGGGCGCCCCGTTACGGCGGGGTGTCCCTGTTGCCGGCGTGCAGAGTGGTGTCGGGCTGATTGTCTGACCGGTTTGATCATCCCTATAGGTAGTGAGAGAGCAGCATGAACAACCATTTCGATTTGATTGCCATTGGCGGCGGTAGCGGCGGTTTGGCAGTGGCCGAGAGGGCCGCCCAATACGGTCGCCGGGTGGCCGTGGTGGAGTCCGGCAAGATGGGCGGTACCTGCGTCAACAACGGCTGCGTGCCGAAGAAGGTGATGTGGTATGCGGCCCACCTGGCCCATGCGGTGGACGATGCCACCGCTTTTGGTGTGCCCGCCAGCCGCGGCGCAACCGACTGGCCTAAGCTGGTCGAGGGACGTCAACGCTATATCGGCAACATCAACCACTACTGGGACGGCTATGTGGAGGACCTCGGTATCACCCAGATTCAGGGGCGCGCCCGTTTCATCGGTTCGGGTGAGATCGAGGTGGAGGGACAGATCTACACCGCCGACCATATCGTGCTGGCGACCGGCGGCCGACCGATCGTGCCCCGTCTGCCCGGTGCCGAGCTGGGGATTACCTCCGACGGCTTTTTCGCCCTCGAGGAGCAGCCCGGACGGGTGGCCGTGATCGGAGGCGGCTACATCGGTGTGGAGCTGGCCGGTCTGCTGGCGGGCCTGGGTTCCGAGGTCACCGTGGTGGCGCTGGAGGATCGCCTGCTCGAGGTCTTCGATCCCATGATCAGCCAGGTCCTGATGCGGGAGATGAAACGGCAGGGGGTGGAACAGCACCTCTCCTTCCAGGTGGCGGGACTGGCAAAAACCGCTGCGGGCATCGCCCTCGACGCGGTGAACGGTGAGCGGCTGGATGGATTCGATAGCGTGATCTGGGCCGTCGGGCGTGCCCCGAACACCCTGGCGTTGAACCTGCAGGCGGCCGGTGTCGAAACCCGCAGTAACGGTATCGTGCCGACCGACGTGTTTCAGAACACCAATGTGCCCGGCATCTACGCCATTGGCGATATCACCGGTCGTACGTCATTGACGCCGGTGGCCATCGCCGCCGGACGTCGGCTCGCCGACCGCCTGTTCAACAACCAGCCTCAAAGCCGGGTCGACTACGAGAGCATCCCCAGTGTGGTCTTCTCCCATCCCCCGGTGGCCACGGTGGGTCTGACCGAACCGGCAGCGCGTGAACGCCATGGCAGGATCAGCGTCTACAAGACGGAGTTCACACCCATGCGCTACGCCCTCTCAGCGCAGGGAGCGAGCACCGCCATGAAGCTGGTGTGCGCCGGTCCCGAGGAGCGGGTGGTGGGCATTCACCTGATCGGAGACAATGTGGATGAGATGCTGCAGGGGTTTGCGGTGGCGGTGAAGATGGGGGCGACCAAGGCCGATTTCGACAGCACCATCGCCATCCATCCGATCAGCGCGGAGGAGTTGGTGACCCTGAAGGTGCCGGAACCGGAACCTGTGGCGCATCACAGCATCGACAGCGGCGTCGAATGGAAGGAGACGGTAGATGCTTAGCCTCTGAATGGCCTGGGGTGTACTCAGGACTGCGCAGCTGGGGGATCGGAACCTGTGATCCGGATCCGGCTCAACGCTTCGCAGGCGCCAGGGAAGGCGCCGATGCGAATGCTCTCAGAGCAAACCCTCTTCTTCCAGAACGCTCTTGAGCTGGTTGGGATTGAATCCGACGAACTGTCGATCGCCGATCACGATCATCGGTACACTCTGACCGCCGAGTTCGAAGAATCGCTTCTGCATCTTGCCTGGCTTGGCGACGTTGAAGTCCAGGAATGGAACCCGATTCCGCTTCAGCCAGCGCTTGAGGTGCTGGCAGTGGGGACAACGAAGGGTGGTATAGATAACCACTCGGGCCGTTTTTTGTACTAATTGTTGTTGCATCTTGATTGGGACGACTGACTGCACCATAGCCTTACAAAACGCTATGGCTGGTTTTCTCCCTATTCGATTTACGAGGCTTCATCCCTGCCACTGGATTCGTTAGCGGCACGAGCCTTACCGATCCTTCGGTGGACAGGGCTGAAAAGAACGAATCACCAATGATGAGTCAATATTAGTGGCGTTTTCTGCAGATTGCCAGAAACATGACGCAGAAGCACCGTGAAGGGAATCAGCTTCCCTGCTCAGTGGTGTACTACGTCAGTCACAGACGTGAATGACAACGGGGGTGCGAGATGGATGCGACGTGTGTCAGCGTCCGGTCAGGCGTTTTTCAGCCTCAAGGTACTTTTCCGCCGTCTTGTCGATGATCGATTGCGGCAGAGTGGGGCCGGGAGGGGTCTTGTCCCAATCGAGGGTCTCCAGGTAGTCACGCACGAACTGTTTGTCGAAACTGGGGGGGCTGATGCCGGGGCGGTACTGATCGGCCGGCCAGAAGCGGGAGGAGTCCGGGGTCAGGACCTCGTCGATGAGGTGCAGTTTTCCGGCCTCGTCGAGACCGAACTCGAACTTGGTATCGGCGATGATGATGCCCCGCTCGCGGGCATAGTCGGCCGCCTCCCGGTAGATCTGCAGACTGAAGTCCCGGACCTGTTCCGCGATCGCCTCTCCCAGCAGCTCCACCGTGCTGGCGTAATCGATATTCTCGTCGTGGGCGCCCAGTTCGGCCTTGGTGGAGGGGGTGAAGATCGCCTGCGGGAGCCGGTCGGCCTGCTGCAGTCCGGCCGGCAGTTCGATGCCGCAGACCTGGCCGCTCTGCTGATAGTCCTTCCAGCCGGAGCCGATCAGGTAACCGCGCACGATCGACTCCACCGGTAGGGGCTTGAGCTTGCGCACCACCATGGTACGGTCACCCAGGGCGGCGCGCTGGACCGGATCGGCGATGATCGTCTCCAACGGGATATCGGCGAGATGGTTGGGCAGCAGATGGCGAGTCCGCTCGAACCAGAATTTGGCCACCCGGGTCAGGACCTCGCCCTTGCCGGGTATCGGCTGAGGCATGATCACATCGAAAGCGGAGAGACGGTCGGTGGTGACGATCAGCAGATGCTGTGCGTCCACTTCATAGATGTCGCGCACCTTGCCGCGGTTGACCAGTTTCAGATCCAGTTTCGATTCGAAGAGGGGTTCGCTCATTGTGCTCGACCGTCAGCTTGCAAAACCGGCAGTATAACCTACGCGCTGTAGGATCCGCTCCTGTTTCAACGCTACCGACCCGCAACTGGAGACGACAGATTCAGTAGCCGGGTCAATCGTGGCGGACTCCCGTCCGGAACCACGATCTGCTAGTGTACGGGCGGTGGATGAGGAGGCTCGATGAACAATTCAGTGGATTACATGCAGGCCTTTCGCGGCAGTTTCACCTCGGCCCTGCGCTGGCACCATCTGGATGCCTTGTGGCAGGTACTGCGTGACGATGCCGACGGAGGCTGGTACCTCTACGCCATCGGCGAGGCGCCGCCCCGGCAGCCAAGCGACCGGCAGCAGGTGTTGACCTTCATCGACGAGATCGACAAGTTGCTGAGAGCCGAACACGACGAGGGCTACTGCGGTATCGTCTACGCCGACGACCTGCAACGGCCCGCCTTCGTCAAGATCTACGATCCGCACAACCTGGGCGTCTCCTGCGGCTACAGCGACAATCCCCCCCTGCCGGGCTGGGTCATGAGCAAGCTCCAGCCGGTGGATCTGCCGGCAACGGTGGTGCCGAAGAACCGCAAACGCTGGTGGCAGGGACTGTTCGGCGGCTGAAAGGCGCCGGGTAGCCATCTCCAGCCTGTCGCCAAATACCTTGAGGAGCGCCGGGGAATCGAATGAGGAATCGTGCTAGACTGCAAAAACCAAGCTTACAAGTAGGAAATAGGGTTAGGGCATGAGCGAGACACAGACACCAGACAACGACCGCTCCCTGTCGGATCGGCTGGCTATCACCCGCGGCACCATGAATCTGTTCGAAAGCTGGGGCCTGCGCACCGAGGAGATGATGGCGCTGCTCAATCTGGAGGGCAAGGCGCGTCACTTCGCGCAATATCGCTACAACAAACCCTTCCCCGACGAGCCGGGGCTGATGCGGCGTATCGAATACCTGGTACGTATCGACGAGGCCCTGCGCACCACCTATCCGACCAACCCGACCATGGGCAAGCGCTGGCTACGCCAACGCAGCCACAAATTCAACCGTCACAGCCCGTTGGCGATGATGATCGGTGAGGGTGAGCGCGGATTGGTCTATGTCCTCTCCCGACTCGACTGCACCTTCGCCTGGGAACAGAGCGGCTCAACACCCTGCTGATCCATTGGCGATAAACGGCTGGCGCTAGGCGTCGGCCTGTTCCCGCTTCTGCAGCCACACCTCCAGACCCTGGGCGTCCAGCTCCAGGTCCATGGCCATCAAATGCTCGATCTCCCGCGGGGAGAGGGAGCAGCCATGCTGATCCAGGCTCGCCAGCAGCCAGTGCAGCAGGGCGGTGCGGATCTGTTCGATGCGCTCACGGCCCGGTGCGGCTTCGGCGGCCAGGGCAATGGTGGTGAACTGGTCGATGGATCGACGCAACATGTCGACCAGGCGGAGCGGCTCCCGTACCGCGCAATAGTGGGTCAGATAGACCACCTCCGGTGACAGTGCGATCAGACGGTCGAGGGTTTCGTGCCAGGCCACGGGATCGAACTGGATCGGCGTCGATGTGGCGAGCAGAAAGGGCCCTTTGTCCGTATCGAACTCGCGATAGGAGAGACCGAAGGTGTCGCCGGTGAAGAGCCCCCGGCTCTGATCGTCGAAGATGCAGATATGGTGACGGGCATGGCCCGGGGTATCGAGACAGAGCAGTTCCCGCGATCCCAGCTGCAGACGGAAACCGTCCGCGGCTTCCATGGTGCGCTCCTCCGCGACCGGGATCAGCTCGCCGAAACTCGATTTGAAATCCTCCTCGCCATAGACCGCCATGGCACCCGCCGTGAGTTTCGAGGGATCGATCATGTGGCGTGCGCCATAGGGGTGGATCACCATGCGGGCCTGGGGCAGTCGCTGCATCAAGGCTCCGGCGCCACCCGCGTGGTCCAGGTGCACATGGGTCGGGATGACGTACTTCACCTGTTCAGGAGCGATTCCCTTGTCTTCGAGTACCGACATCAGCACCGGTACCGTATGGCTGGTGCCGGTATCGATGAACGCAGCCTCGCCGTCGGATTCGATCAGATAGCACGCCGCCAGTCCGGGGCGCTGGTACTCGGTGTCGATACAGGTGACCTGGTCGGGAAGTTCCTGGAAACGGGGTTGCGGCATAGTGCAGTGGCTCCTGTCGGATTTGCTTTCGGGCCTGTCAGGAGGCCTCAGTTGGATTCGGAATCGGGACCGATACCGTTCTCGTCCGCGATCCTTTCCTCTTTACCCTGTAGCAGATTGCGGATATTGGAGCGGTGGCGCCAGAACAGGATCAGGCTCACCAGGATCTGCATGGCGACCAATTCGGGGGCGGGCCAGATCAGCCAGACGATGAGGGGGGCCAGCGCCATGGAGACCAGGGCCGAGAGGGAGGAGATGTTGACCACCTTGGCCATGAAGAGCCAGATCAGTCCCACGCCGGCACCTATGCCCGGATGGAGTCCGAACTGGACGCCGAGTGCGGTGGCGACCCCTTTGCCGCCCTTGAAACCGAAAAAGACCGGATAGAGGTGGCCGAGGAAGGCGGCCAGTCCGGTCAGCGCCAATACCATCGGTGTGGCGTCGAACAGGTGTGCGATCAGCATCGGCACAAAGCCCTTCAGCGAGTCCCCCAACAGGGTGATCGCTGCCGGTTTCTTGCCGCCGAGACGAAGCACGTTGGTGGCGCCGGGATTGTTGGAGCCCTGGGTGCGCGGGTCGGGCAGGCCCATGAGTCGGCAGACGATGATCGCGCTGGAGATGGAGCCCAACAGATAGGCGCCGATGACAAGGAGTGATTCGACTAGCATCGGGCAATTGGAACCGGTTGCCGTGGTCAGGTCAAGCCGTTGCAAGTCACACGCAAGTGCGGGGGGATTTGTATTTCCTTGCCGCTCCTCTACTATGGGCCAGGATTCAAACATCAACATCAGCATCAGAACCGACCATGGACATTGTTTTCATCCGCGATTTGCGTATCGACACGGTAATCGGCATTTACGACTGGGAGCGTGAGATCCGCCAGACGGTGGCCTTCGATCTGGAGATGGGGGCGGACATCCGCCGCGCCGCCGCCACCGATGCGATCGATGAGGCGCTCGATTACAAGGCGGTGAGCAAGCGCCTGGTGGAATTCGTGCGCGCCAGCGAATTCCAGCTGGTCGAAACCCTGGCGGAGCGCTGCGCCGCCATTGTGCTGCAGGAGTTCAAGGTGCCCTGGGTGCGTCTGACCCTGAACAAGGTGGGAGCGGTCAGCGCGGCGCGTGACGTTGGCGTGATGATCGAGCGGGGCAGCCGTGATTGAGCAGAGCGCGGTCAGGGCCTGGCTGAGTCTGGGCAGTAATGTGGATCCCCGGCGGCAGATAGCCGCTGCCCTCACGGCCCTGAGACAACGGTTCGGGGAGTTGGTGATCTCTCCCGTCTACGAAAGCGAGGCGGTGGGTTTCAACGGTGACAATTTCCATAACCTGGTGGTGGGGATCGAGACTGAATTGCAGGCCCCCGAGCTGGTCCGGGTGCTGAGACAGATCGAGACGGTTCAGGGTCGGGTCAGAGGGCAGGAGAAGTTCGCTCCCCGCCCACTCGATATCGATCTGCTGACCTACGGGGAGCGTATTATCGATCAGGACGGGGTGCAGGTACCGCGAGACGAAATCCTGCGCTACGCTTTCGTGTTGTTGCCGTTGTCCGAGGTGGCCCCGTACGAACGGCATCCCATCGACGGCCGGACTTATCGTGAGCTTTGGGCGGGGTTCGATGCGGCGAAACAGCCGCTGTGGCGTGTGGAGAAAGCCACAGGCGCTCTTATTTCCGATACACCGAGCGTGGAATCGAAGCTCACCAGGGCAGGCGAGTGAGGCGTCGATTCATACATCCGCCTTGCGACTGGGATCCGCCTTCCCGAACTTCAATGCCGGGTCTGCGATAATACAACAAGGCAAAAAAAATCCTGGCACCCATTCCTTGGGTGCCAGGATTTTATGTCGCGATGATTGGTTGGCAAAGTAATCGGGTCCGTGGACGTCCCTGTTCGTGTGTGTTGTCCATAACCTCCCTTGATGCGACGATTTCAGTATATGGAGGAAACCATAAGCTGTATGCAGGTTTGTTCCGATATTAAAGTAGGCATTTTCTGACACGCTCACCGGGACCGAACTTGATTCGGTCGCCGCTCTTTTGAAACAATTCGCCCTTCCCGAACCGATCCTAATATAAACGTCGATCCACAGACTCCCCGAGGTACCCTACATGCCACTGATCAGAGCATTTCCCGGACTGCGTCCGGCGCCCGGACGCGCCGCCGATGTGGCAGCCCCGCCCTACGATGTCATGAACGAAGCCGAAGCGCGGGAGATGGTGGTCGGCCGTCCCTGGAGTTTCCTGCACATCTCCAGGCCCGAGGTCGACCTGCCGGAAGGGGTCGACCCCTATGCCCCGGAAGTTTATGCCAAGGCCTCGGAAAACCTGGAAAAAATGGTCAGCGAGGGGGTGCTGGTGCGGGACCCGAAGCCCTGCTACTACGTCTACCGGCTGACCATGGGCGAGCATCGGCAGACCGGCCTGGTGGCCGCCGCTTCGGTGGAGGCCTACGACAACGACCGCATCAAGAAGCATGAATTCACCCGTCCCGCCAAGGAGGATGACCGGGTGCGCCAGATCGACGCCCTGGATGCGCAGACCGGGCCGGTGTTCCTGGTCTATCCGAGTGCGCCGGGTGTGGATCAGCAACTGGTGCGCATCGCCCAGGCCGAACCCGATATGGACGTCACCGCCGCCGATGGGGTGCGTCACGAGATCTGGGTGGTCGACGACAAGGACACCGTGGAACAGCTGACGGCCGACTTCGATGCCATGTCGGCCCTCTACGTGGCCGACGGCCACCACCGCTCGGCCGCCGGCTCCCGGGTGGGGGCGGCACGCAAGGCGGCCAACCCCAACCACACGGGGGAGGAGTCCTATAACTACTTCCTGAGCGTGATCTTCCCCCACAACCAGATGCAGATCCTCGACTACAACCGGGTGATCAAGGATCTCAACGGCCTCGACAAGGCGGCCTTTCTGGCCCGTGTCGGCGAAACCTTCCAGGTGGAGACCAGCGAGCAGCCCGTGAAGCCGGTCCAGGCGGCCGAGTTCGGCATGTATCTCGATCACCAGTGGTACCGGCTGCGTCTCGATCCCGAGCGTATCCCGGCCGATGACCCGGTGGCGCGGCTCGATGTCAGCCTGCTGGCCGAAAATCTGATCGAACCGATCCTCGGCATCTCCGATCCCCGCCGTGATCCCCGTATCGACTTCGTCGGTGGTATCCGTGGCCTGGAAGGGTTGCAGAAGCGGGTCGATAGCGGCGAGATGGCAATCGCCTTCTCACTCTTTCCCACGCGCATGGAGGATCTGATGGCGGTGGCCGACGCGGGCGAGGTGATGCCGCCCAAGTCGACCTGGTTCGAACCCAAACTGGCGGACGGACTGGTCAGCCACGTGCTGGACTGAGTCCGCACCGAACGGTCGACTATGGTCACCACCAGCAGCAGGCTACCGCAGGGTGACGAGATCACCGCCGATGACATCGCCCTCTGGGTCGAGCGGTTGCCCGAGGTGTTCGACACCGAGGACCGCCGCACGCTGGACCAGGCGACGCAACTGGCGCTGAAGGCGGATGTCGGCGTCATCAGCCTCTGCGGCGAAACCCAACTGCGTCACGCCCTCTCGGTGGCCGAGATCCTGGCCGACATGGGGATGGATCGGGAAACGGTCGCCGCCGCCATACTGCTCGGTTCCCTCGGTGCCAAACAGGTCACGCTGGAGCAGATCGACAAGGCGCTGGGAGAGAATACCTCCCGCATGGTCGACGACCTGGCCCGCATCGGTGTACTGACCGATCTCTCTTCGGAGGTGAAGCCGGGCGACGAGGAGGAGCATGCCGAAAACCTGCGCCGCCTGCTGCTCGGCATCGCCGAGGATGTGCGGGTGGTGCTGGTGGTGGTGGCGCAACAGCTGCATCTGATGCGCGGCGCCCGCGGGCTCTCGCCGGAGCTGCGCCAACGGCTGGCGGAGGAGACCCGTGACATCTATGCCCCGCTGGCCAACAGGCTCGGTGTCTGGCAGGTGAAGTGGGAGCTGGAGGATCTCTCCCTGCGCTTTCTCCATCCCGACGACTACAAACGCATCGCCAGCCAGCTCGACGGCCGCCGCGCCGACCGCGAGCAGTTCATCCGCCAGG
>JBNKYJ010000031.1:0-3897 GCA_050300835.1 Sedimenticolaceae bacterium | reverse complement strand
CCGGTGGGCAAGGACTCCATGTCGATGAAGACGGTGTGGGAACAGGAGGGTGAACAGCGGGAGATGGCCGCGCCGCTGTCGCTGATCGTCTCCGCCTTCGCACCGGTCACCGATGTGCGGCGCACGCTGACCCCGCAGCTGCGCAGCGATCTGGGCGATACCGACCTGATCCTGATCGACCTGGGCAAGGGACAGAACCGGCTTGGCGCTTCCGCCCTGGCGCAGGTCTACGGCCAGGTCGGCCACTACGGCGCCGATCTGAACGATCCCGACAGCCTGAAGCGATTTTTCGCCGCCATCCAGGAACTCAACCAGAGCGGTCTGCTGCTGGCCTACCACGATCGTTCCGATGGCGGACTCTTCGCGCTGCTGTGCGAGATGGCCTTCGCCGGCCGCTGTGGTCTCACCATCGACGTGGACGACCTGGGCGAGGATGATCTGGCCGTGCTCTTCAGCGAGGAGCTGGGTGCGGTGGTGCAGGTGCGTCATACGGACACGGACGATGTATTGAAGACCCTGCATGACGCCGGCCTGGGCCGCAACAGCCATGTGCTGGGAACCCTTGGCAGCGATGACACCATCGCCTTCCGGCGCGCCGGCAAACCGGTGCTGCAGGGCAGCCGGGTCGAGTTCCAACAAGCCTGGTCGCAGACCAGCCGGCAGATGCAGACGCTGCGTGACAACCCCGCTTGCGCCGAGGAGGAGTTTGCCCGCATCGCCGAGCGGGACCCCGGAATCCAGGTCGAACTCGGTTTCGACCCGAATGATGACGTGGCCGGTCCGATGATCGCCAGCGGTGTCCGTCCGCGCATGGCGATCCTGCGTGAACAAGGGGTGAACGGACAACTCGAGATGGCCGCCGCCTTCCACCGTGCCGGTTTCGAGTCGATCGATGTCCACATGTCGGACATTATCGAGGGCCGCCTCAGCCTGGACGAGTTCAAGGGCCTGGTGGCCTGCGGCGGTTTCTCCTATGGCGATGTGCTCGGCGCCGGTGAGGGCTGGGCCAAGTCGATCCTCTTCAACCCCAGGGCGCGGGATACCTTCGAGGCCTTCTTCCAGCGCGGCGACACCTTCACCCTGGGTGTCTGCAACGGCTGCCAGATGCTCTCCAACCTGCACCAGTTGATACCCGGCGCCGACCACTGGCCCCACTTCGTGCATAACCGCTCCGAGCAGTTCGAGGCACGGCTGGTCAGCGTGGCGATCAGTGACACCCCCTCCATCCTGCTCGACGGTATGGCCGGCTCACGCCTGCCGATCGTGGTGGCCCATGGAGAAGGGCGTGCCGAGTTCCGTGATGAGACCCACCAGTCGTCGGCCCGCGCCTTGACCGCCTTGCGCTATGTGGAGAACAGCGGCGAGGTGGCGACCCGCTATCCGGCCAATCCCAACGGATCTCCCGAGGGCATCGCGGGTCTCACTACCGAGGATGGCCGCGTCACCATCATGATGCCCCATCCGGAACGGGTTACCCGCAGCGTGCAGTACTCCTGGCGCCCTGACGGGTGGGACGAGGACGGACCCTGGCTGCGGCTGTTCCGCAACGCTCGGGCCTGGGTGAACTGAGAGCTGAACAAGGTATTTCACGATGAGTAAAGCGATGTTACGTATGGTCCTGGTGTGCTTCGCCATTTCGTTTATTTCCACGCTTCCCGCCGAGGAGTCCGGCAGCAGCTTCGGCTCGGCAGCCGATAAGGCCTGGCAGGGGGTGAAGTCGGGATCGAAGGAGGCCTGGAACGGCGTCTCCGAAGGCGGCAAAGAGGCCTGGGACGCCACCAAGGAGGGCACCAGTGAAGCCTGGGACGCCACCAAGGAGGGCAGCGGGGAAGTCTGGGAGGCGACCAAGGAGGGCGCCGGCAAGGTGGGCAAGTCGATCAGCGACGCGGTCTCCGGCGAATGAGTGAAATCTGCTCGCCATCCAACGGCGGAATGATTGATCGGAAATAGCAATTAAAAAAGCAAGGAGAAGCATCGCATGGAGTCCTATCAGACCGATGTTTTAGTCATTGGGGCCGGTCCTGCAGGAGCCACCGCCGCCGCCCTGATCAAGCAGGCCGGCCATGACGTCCTGATTGTCGAAAAGGAGTTGTTTCCCCGGTTTGTCATCGGTGAAAGCCTGCTGCCACGCTGCATGGATCTGCTGGACGAGGCCGGGATGCTGGATGCGGTCAAGGCCCATGGATTCATGCTCAAGGACGGCGCGGTCTTCAAGCGCGGCACCGAGAGCTGCACCTTCAAGTTCTCTCAGCAGTTCACACAGGGCTGGTCCTACACCTACCAGGTGCCAAGGGATGAGTTCGATCAGGTCCTGGCGCGCAGCGCCGAGGCGCAGGGGATTCCCATCCTCTGGCAGCATGCCGTCGAATCCGTGACCTTTGATGGACAGGGCCATTCCCGCAGCATCCTGCGTGGACCCGAGGGCCAGGAGATCGCGGTTTCCGCCCGTTTCATTCTCGACGGCAGCGGCTATGGGCGGGTTTTGCCCCGTCTGCTCGGTCTGGATCAGGCGTCGAGCTTGCCGTTGCGCCACTCCTATTTCACCCATGTGAGCGGAGACAACAGGCCACAGGGAGAGGGCGAAGGGCGGATCTGGATCTGTTCCCTGGACGACCCCGACAACGCCTGGATGTGGATCATCCCCTTTGCCAACGGCAGGACCTCCATCGGTGTGGTGGCCAAACCCGACTACCTGGCGCGCTACCCTGAAGATCCGGACCAAAAGCTGCGTGCGATCGTGGATACGCATCCCACCATTCGGGAGCGTCTGGGCGGGGCGGAATTCTGTTTTCCGGTACGCCGTATCAGTGGTTACTCGATCTCGGTCAAGCAGCTCTTCGGTCCGGGTTACGCCCTGATGGGCAACGCCACCGAGTTTCTTGACCCGGTCTTCTCATCCGGTGTCACCCTGGCCCTGGAGTCGGCCAACCGTGCGGCGAAGACGGCGATCCGCCAGCTCAGGGGCGAGGCCCCGGATTGGCAGCGGGAGTACGTGGATCACATGATGATGGGGGTGGAGACCTTCCGCACCTTCGTCACCGCCTGGTACGACGGGCGATTGCCGACCATCTTCTACAGTCCCCTGAAACCCGAAACGTTTCAGAATCAGATCTGCTCGGTGCTGGCCGGCTATGTGTGGGATCAGGAAAACCCCTGTGTGCGACAGCACCAGCGGGTGGTGAACGCCATCGCCGAAGCCTGCCGTTCGCTGCAGGATTCAGAAGGGTAGCTGGATCCCCAGCAGAAACTTTCCCGAGTTGAGCGGATCGTTGGGCTCGTCGATGCCGCCGTTGGAAACATGGTGGAAACGGACTTCCAGATTGAGCGAAGCCGCCTCCAGATCGAGCTTAAGACCGGCGCCGGCCTGATAGGAGCCCTTGAGCCGGGAACTGGTGCCCGGAATCTCCGCCCGGGTGTAGAGCGGCCCGCCACCGACGAACAGATAGGGCTGGTAGCGGGGATGGGCCAGGAAGGTCCAGCGGCTGTTGAAGTAAACACCGAACATGGGCGGTTCCGATGGCGTGTGCAACAGGTGCAGCGGCAGCTCGATCATCAGGGAGCGTCGGTTGAGGTACCAGCCTTCGCCACGGGTGAAAGTCTGTTCCCGAACCTGGCGCAGGATGATATCCCGTGTCTCCACCCGTTCGCGGGTATCGCCCCATCCGGGATGGGATTCGCCATAGCCGAGCAACAGTTCCCAACGCCTGTCCGAACCTTCGGCCGCCTCGCAGGAGAGGCTCAAGAGGGTCAGTGCCAGCAATGCATAGCGCACGCTTTTCAATCTCATGTCACGCGATCCAGCATGCGCTGACTGTGAATCAATCGGGCCCAGCCTTTGCCCGTCCTGAACCATAGAATGTACCAGGCTTCCATCAGCAGCCTCGGCAATTGCCGCCA
>JBNKYJ010000030.1:0-9281 GCA_050300835.1 Sedimenticolaceae bacterium | reverse complement strand
ATCTCCCCATCATTGGTATAGGCGATGATGGACGGAGTGGTGCGGTCACCCTCACTGTTTTCAATGACCTTGGTGGAACTGCCCTCCATCACTGCCACGCAGGAGTTGGTGGTTCCCAGGTCGATACCAATGATCTTGCCCATAACGATTAACTCTCCAAAAACTGGTTCAATTGAATGAAATTCTTACTGACTGACCCTTATGTGGGGCCAACCCCGATTTATTCAAGCCTTTTCGTCGACCGACGGGGGCGCAGCGGCCTTCGATACCATCACCATGGCCGGTCGCAGCAGGCGGCCGTTCAGCACATAACCCTTCTGCATCACGGCGACGACGGTGTTGGGCGGCACGTCGTCCCGCTCCTGCAGGGTCATCGCCTGGTGGAATTCCGGGTTGAAGGGTTCGCCCTGGGGATCGACCTGCTCCACACCGTGCTTGTTCATCACGTCGCCGAGCAGCTTGAGGGTCAGTTCGGTGCCTTCACGCAGCTTCTGTACGTCCGCCTGCTCGTCCTGGGCGGCCTGATGCCCCAGCTCCAGGCTGTCCCAGACCTGCAGCAGCTCCTGTGAGAAACGCTCCAGCGCGAACTTGTGGGCGTTTTCCAGATCCCGCTGGTTGCGCTTGCGCAGGTTGTCCAGCTCGGCACGGGTACGCATCAGCTGATCCCAGTGTTCGTCGGCCTTGTTGCGGGCATCCTCCAGCAGCCGGGTGAGTTCACTTTCATCACCAACCGCCGTCTCCGGCGCTTCAGTTGGCGCCTGGTCGTCGCCCTGGCCCTCGGTGGCGGCCTCGATGGCCTCGTTCTCCAGCTCGTCGTTTGTCTCTGCCGTCTGTTCCGGCTGATCCTTTTGCATCACTCAAAAACCTCTGCTGTACGTCTGCGTGGAATGCCGGCGCGTGCCGGCGAAATCCCGCATAAGATTTGGTTCGATTGCTATTTTTTCAAGGCGGCGCCGAGAATTTTCGCGGTCACGTCGACCACCGGGATGACCCGTTGGTAGTCCATGCGGGTCGGGCCGATAACCCCAAGGACACCGACCATCTTCTCGTTCACCTGGTAGGGTGCGGTCACTACCGAACAGCCATTCAGCAGCTGATAACCCGACTCCTCGCCGATAAAGATCTGCACCCCGTCGGCATGCTGAAACTGGTCGAGCAGGTGGAGGATCTCGCGCTTCTCCGTGAAGGCGTCGAACAGCTTGCGCAGCTGTTCCAGACTGGCCAGCTCGGCAAACTCCATGAGGTTGGTCTGGCCGGCGATGACACAATCCTCCTTGGTTTCGCTGGCACTGACCACCTGCCCCGCCATTTCCAGGGCCTGGGACATGCGTTGATCGAAATGGGCCCGGGCATCGTTGAGTTCCTTCAGCACCCGCTCACGCACGCTCTCCATGTCCTGACCGGCGAAGGACTTGGTGAGAAAATTGGCCGCCTGGTCCAGCTCCGAGCGGTCGAAATTCCGATGGGTATGCAGGATCCGGTTGTGGACCTCCCCGGCGTTGGTGACCAGAATGGCCAGCACCCTGCGTTCGGACAGGGGCAGGAACTCCATCTGGCGAAAGGTGGTCCGCTCATGGCGCGGTATGGTCACCACGCCCGCCATGTGGGTGATACCCGAAAGCAGGCGCGAAGCGGAGGCCATCAGCTGAGCACTCTCGTTGCCGCCGCTCAGCAGCTCCGAGCGAATCTGTGAGACCTCCCGCTCCTTCAGGTTTTGCACCGTCAGCAGGGAGTCGATGAACATGCGGAATCCGGTGATGGTCGGTATGCGTCCGGCCGAGGTATGGGGCGAGGAGACCAGCCCCAGATCTTCCAGATCGGCCATCACGTTTCGCACCGTGGCCGGACTCAGATCGAGACCGGTATCCTTGGCCAGAGTGCGGGAACCCACCGGCTGGCCCTCACGGATGTAGCGTTCGATCAGCGCCTTGAGAAAGTGCTGCGCACGCTCACTGACGACGGCTTCGTTGACCGGGGGTTTGGTTGCCAAGGGGATCTCCAGACTCACGTTGTTAGCACTCATTATGGATGAGTGCCAATCTGGGAAATTAGCAACATGGCCAGAGTGAGTCAAGCACGGTCGGGATGCTTGGATTGGTGCAGGCGGCATGCTAAGTTTCTCCAATCTCTGCAGTTATCGCGGATTCGACGCAGGATTGCCCCATACCGGCTGATGCATGGCAAGACCCTTCCAAAAAATAGGACTGATCGGCAAGCACGGGGATCCCAGCGTGAAGGAGACCCTGCGCCGGCTCTGCGAATATCTTGAAGGTGAAGGCTGCGAGGTCATTCTCGAGGAGACGACGCAAAAGCTGCTTGACGGCGCCCCCCTGCCGAGCCTGCCGGAGATCGATCTGTCGAATCACAGCGATCTGGTGATCGTGGTGGGCGGCGACGGCACCCTGCTCCACTCCGCCCGGGTGCTGGCACGACGCAACGCTCCCCTGCTCGGCATCAATCTCGGTCGCCTGGGTTTCCTGGTGGACATCTCACCCGACCAGATGCTGCCGCACCTGGAAGCGATCCTGAACGGGCACTACGAACAGGAGCACCGGTTCCTGCTCGAGGTGAGCATGGGCGACGAATCGAGCGACGGGCAGTCCATCCTCGCCTTCAACGATGTGGTGCTGCACAAGTGGAACATCGCCCGCATGATCGAATTCGAGACCTATGTGGACGGTCAGCTGGTCAACGACCAGCGTTCCGACGGCCTGATCGTCTCGACCCCCACCGGCTCCACCGCCTACGCCCTGTCGGGTGGCGGCCCCCTGCTGCACCCTTCGCTGAACGCCATCGTCATGGTGCCGATCTGCCCCCACACCCTGAGTAACCGGCCGATCGTGGTGGACGGCGACAGCGAAATCGAGATCCGGCTCAACAAGGCCCATGCCGAGGATGTACAGATCACCTGCGACGGCCAGGCGACCCTGCCGCTGATGCCGGGCGAATCGGTACGTATCCGCAAGGCCGAGCACCAGGTCAAGCTGATCCACCCGGAAGGCTACGACTACTACAGCATCCTGCGGGCCAAGCTGGGTTGGGGCGAAAACCCGAAAAAACAACGATGCTGACACACCTGCAGATTCGCGATCTGGCGATCGTCGACAGCCTGGAACTGGAGCTGCATGCCGGCCTCAGCGCGCTCACCGGCGAGACCGGCGCCGGCAAGTCGATCCTCATCGACGCCCTGGGACTGGCCCTCGGCGAACGGGCCGACAATGCCATGATCCGGGCCGGCTGCGACCGGGCGGAGGTCACCGCCGCTTTCGAGATCCGCGACAATCCCGGCGTCGACGCCTGGCTCAAGGCGGCGGATCTGGATGAAGCGGGCGAATGCATCCTGCGCCGCAGTCTCAATCGGGAGGGGCGCTCCCGCGCCTTCATCAACGGACGCACCGTACCGCAGCAACAGCTGCAGACCCTGGGCAACCTGCTGGTCGAGATCCATGGCCAGCATGCCCATCAATCGCTGCTCAGGAGCAGCCACCAACGCCATCTGCTGGATGCCTACGGCGGCCACCTGGAACTGGCGCAGGAGACCGCACGCCGCCACAAAGCCTATCAGCAGAGTGTCAAACAGCTGACGGAACTCGCCTCCGCCGCCTCCGACCGGGCCTCCCGACTCGACCTGCTGCAGTATCAGTGCAACGAACTCACCACCCTGAACCTTTCCGCAGAGGAGCTGGAGACGATCGATCAGGAGCACCGCCGGCTGAGTCATCTCGACCAGCTGCGCCTGCAGTGCAGCGAGATCGTCGACGCCCTGGACGAGAGCGAGCCCTCGGTACGCACGCTGCTGGCCCGCTACGGCGACCGGCTGGAGGAGCTGCAGCGTCTCGACGACACCCTCGGCGAACCGAAACAGATGCTCGAAGCCGCGCTGATCCAGGTCGACGAGAGCCTCGCCTTCCTGCACGGCTATCTGAGCGAGCTGGAACTCGACCCCGCCGCTCTGCAGCAGGTGGAGGAGCGGCTGGAAGCGATCCACGATGCCGCACGCAAATACCGCGTGGCGCCGGAGGCGCTGCCACAGCGGCTGTCAGAGATCGAACGGGAACTCCAGCAGCTGGAGCACGCCGATATCGAACTGGCCAGCCTGGAGCAGCAGGTGGCCGCCCAGCAGGAGGCCTATCGGCAGTCGGCCGGGCAGCTCGGCCTGGCACGGCAAAAGGCCGCCAAGCGCCTGAGTGACGAGATCAGTCAGGGCATGCAGAAACTGGGCATGAAGGGCGGCGTCTTCGCGGTCGCACTCGATCCACTGCCGCAAGAGAAGGCCGCAGCCAGCGGCCTGGAGACGGTGGAGTTCCAGGTCTCGGCCAACCCGGGCATGCCGCTGCAGCCGCTCAGCCGGGTGGCCTCGGGCGGTGAGCTCTCCCGTATCAGCCTGGCCATTCAGGTCAGCACCATCCGCTATGGAGAGACCCCCACCCTGGTCTTCGACGAGGTGGACGTGGGCATCGGCGGCGGCGTGGCCGAGATCGTCGGTCAGATGCTGCGCACCCTGGGCGCCACACGTCAGATACTCTGCGTCACCCACCTGCCCCAGGTGGCGGCCCAGGCCATGCACCACCTGCAGGTCAGCAAGCGATCATCGCGCAAAGAGACCCGGACCACCATCGCGCAACTGGAAGCGGAGGCCAGGATCGAAGAGATCGCCCGCATGTTGGGAGGGGTCAAAATCACGGAACAGACACTGGCTCATGCCAGGGAGATGGTGGGTCTGGCAGCTGCCCAGTAGCCTGCTTGAGGTTCGCTGCGCTCACGGGTTGTTGGTTTCTCCCCCTCTCCCTGACCCTCTCCCGCAAGGGGAGAGGGGAAGTGCTTTTCGATTATATTGAACATCTCATGCAAAGTTGAGGAATCAAGCCCGTCAGATCGCTCAGTTCTAGAACCAAGCGTCCCCTCTCCCCTTGCGGGAGAGGGTCAGGGAGAGGGGGGAAATAAAGCCGTGAGCGCAGCGAACTCGTCCACTCAAAACTGAAAACTCAACACTCAAAACTGCAGTTCAATACTGATCCTTTGGCAGAGTGAGAGGTGGCTGATCAGGGTACTCTAGTGTCTGCCTTCAGCATCATCTGCATGCTCCTTGCAGCGGCCGTAGATAATCAGTGAGTGGTCCGCCATCTCGAAACCGTGCCCCTTGGCGATCTGGCGTTGGCGCTCTTCGATGATACTGTCCATGAACTCCGCCACCTTGCCGCAGACGATACAGACGATATGGTCGTGGTGCTCCCCACGATCCAGCTCGAAGACCGCATGACCGCCCTCGAAATTGTGCCGGGTCACCAGTCCGGCCGCCTCGAACTGGGTCAGGACCCGATAGACGGTGGCCAGGCCGATCTCCTCCCCTTTGTCGAGCAGCATCTTGTAGACGTCCTCGGCACTGACGTGGCGCTGGTCACTGCTCTCCAGCAACTCGAGAATCTTCACGCGCGGCAGGGTGACCTTGAGTCCTGCTTTTCTGATCTCCTGATTGTCCATCCCCCGCCCTCCGTTCAATATGTCGCTGTTGGTTTGAATGAGGTAAGATTGTCGGCCAGCATTAGATTGTACTCAGAATGAAAAAGATTCTCATCTCCATATTCCTGCCTTTTTTCATCTTTTTAAGCGGCTGCAGCAGCTGGGAGAACTTTTCCCTGGTGCACGTCCCGGATATCGAACAGGGCAATATCATCACCCCGGAGATGGTGGCACTGCTGGAACCGGGCATGACCAAGCGACAGGTTCGCTTCGCCCTGGGCACTCCCATGTTGGTCGACGTGTTCCACGATGAACGCTGGGACTACACGCTGTCGATCAAACGACGCAACGAAGCCCTGGATATCAAGCAGTTCAGCGTCTATTTCGAAGGCGACAGGCTCAGCCGTTACGAGGGTGACATCGAACCCGCGAAGAATGTGGATACGGCTCAGGAAAAGCGGGAGATTCTGGTCAGCGTACCGAACTACGAAGGCGACATGGGGATTCTGGAGCGCTTCTGGCGCTCGCTCGGCTTCGGCGAGGAGCCCTGATCAACCGCCGCCTTTACGCATGACCTTGCCCTCGGCCGCGCGCTTCTTACGCGCCTCCTTGGGATCGGCGATCAGCGGCCGATAGATCTCCACCCGGTCACCGTCCATCAACGGCGTGTCGAGCTTGGCCGCCTTGCCGTAGACCCCGACCTTGTTTACAGCGAGATCGATCTCCGGGAAGCGATCGATGATGCCGGATTGCTCGATGGCCTGCGACACGGTCAACGGGGTCGCCGACTCGACCGTCACCAGCGCCTGCTCCTCCACCCTGCCGTATGCCACTTCGAATTTCATTTCGCACCCTTGCCGTAGATTTCGTCGGCACGTTTGCAGAAAGCGTCCACCAGGCTGTTCGCAATCTGATTGAACACCCTGCCGAAAGCCGCATCGATCAAGCGGCCGGCAAACTCGAAATCGAGCACCAGTTCGACCTTGCAGGCATCTGACCGCAGGGCGTGGAACCGCCACCCCCCCTCCAGTTTCCTGAAGGGTCCTTCGCGCAGGACGATGTCCATGCGCTCGTTCTCCACCAGGCGGTTGCAGGTCGAGAAGCGCTGACGGATGCCGACTCTGGAGACCTCCAGTTCACCGCAGATCTGCTCCGTGCTTCTGGAGATCAGACGACTGTCGCTGCACCAGGGCAGGAACTCGGGATAGGCCTCGAAATCGCATACCAGTTGGTACATCGCCGCGGCCGAATGGTGCACCAGGGCGCTCTTGCTGACCACAGGCATGGGTCAGACCAGACCGATCGCGTGCAGGAACACCACCACCACCGCCAGCGGCGAGATATAGCGGATCACGTTCCACCACAGCTTATAGCCCCCCTCACCCATGGCGAACTCGTCGCGGCTCGAGGCGCTTTTCATGATCCAGCCGCTGAACAGCGCAATCAGCAGACCCCCCAGGGGCAGCATGATGTTGGCGGCCAGGTAGTCGAGCAGATCGAAGAAGGTCTTGCCGAAGAGCTGGAACTCCGCTCCGGACCAGATATTGAATGAAAAGACACTGCCGAGTCCGAGCACCCAGGTGGTGACACCGATCCAGGCGGAGGCCCGGATGCGGGTCATATTGCGGTTCTCCACCAGCCAGGCCACCGCCGGTTCGATCAGCGAGATGGCCGAACTCCAGGCGGCGAAGACGAGCAGGATGAAGAACAGGGTGCCGAACAGATGGCCGCCCGGCATGGCGCCGAAGGCGATGGGCAGGGTCTGAAAGATCAAACCCGGACCGGCCGCCGGCTGCAGTCCGTTGGCGAAGACGATGGGAAAGATCGCCATCCCCGCCACCAGCGCCACCAGGGTGTCGAGCGAGGCGATTAAAATGGCGGAACCGGCGATGGAGGTCTTCTTGGGCATGTACGAGCCGTAGACCATGATGGCGCCCATGCCCAGACTGAGGGTGAAAAAGGCGTGCCCCAGGGCCACCAGCACCGGACTGCCGCTGACCTCGCACTGCTCGATCCCCGCCACCACTTCACAGTGGTAGAAGAGTTTGTGGAAATCGGGGGTGAAGAGGAACTCCAGACCCTGGGTGAAATACCCGGTATTGAAGGCGTATCCCACCAGCACCAGCAACAGCACGAAGAGGGCCGGCATCAGATAGGTCACCGCCTTCTCGAGGCCGGCCTTGACCCCCTTGGCGACCACGAACATGCTCATCAGCATGAACAGGGTGTGCCAGGCCAGCACCCGCTCCGGATCACCGACCAGGCCGTTGAACATGGCCTCCACACCGGCGGCGTCGACACCACTGAAGGCGTTGGCGCCCGCCCTCACCACGTAGGCCAGCGCCCAGCCCGCGATCACACTGTAGTAGGAGAGGATGAAGAATCCCGCCAGCACACCGCTCCAGCCGATCAGGGACCAACCGCCGTTTCGCCCCTCCTCCTTACTCAGGCTCGCCATGGTGTTGATCGGACTCTGCCGTCCGCGCCGCCCGAGCATGATCTCCGCCATCATGATCGGAACACCCACCACCGCGATGCAGACCAGATAGATCAGCACGAAGGCGCCGCCGCCGTTTTCACCCGTGATATAGGGAAACTTCCAGATATTACCCAGTCCGACGGCCGATCCGGTTGCCGCCAGAATGAAGACCAGCCTCGACGACCACTGACCGTGGATGGATTCTCTCTCCGCCATTACACCCCGCCTTCGCGTGCCTAACTGTATGAAATGAAACTGCTTCATTCTGCGTAAAAAGGTCAAGATGCACAAGCCGGGGCAAGACATAACGACCTTCCTCTGCCGCCACGTCGCATGTTTTCCAAGTGATGCTGGAGCGAAACCAGTGCCGCGATTAGAATAGCCCGATGGCAAAGAAACCAAAGAAAAAAGGCCCGGGCGGAGCCACCATCGCCCTCAACAAAAAAGCCGGACACGACTTTTTCATCGAAGAGCGTTACGAGGCCGGCATCGCGCTGCAGGGCTGGGAGGTCAAGAGCCTGCGCGAGGGCCGGGTGCAGATCAAGGAGAGCTACATCACCATCAAGGACGGCGAGGCCTACCTCTTCGGCGCCCACATCGTGCCGCTGGCTACCGCTTCCACCCACATCCATCCCGACCCCACGCGCACGCGCAAGCTGCTGCTGCACCGGAGCGAACTGAACAAGTTGATCGGCCTGGTGGAGCGAAAGGGCTACGCCCTGGTGCCCACCGCCATGTACTGGAAAAAAGGCATGGCCAAACTGGAGATCGGCCTGGCCCGCGGCAAGAAACTGCACGACAAGCGGGCCAGCGAGAAAGATCGGGACTGGCAGCGGGAGAAAGAACGGCTGTTCAAGCACGGCTGATCGGGGAGCTTGAAATCTACCCTCTTCCCGAGCCCGTGGATATTTACCCTTCCACTGAATAGCCAGGAACTAATCCCTCACATATAATGTCTACTCACTAACCGTCATGGGGGCGACGTAGGCTTCGACGGGGGTTACAAAACCTATGGTGCATGCCGAGGCGCAGAGGACCTCGTAAATCCAGCTGCAAACTTATAGTTGCCAACGACGACAACTACGCACTCGCCGCTTAATACCCGGTAGGGTGCCGTCTGACTGGAGCCGTGCCTGTGCGTCCAGCTTTTCAGGTGTCATATCTCATAGGATCGCGTTGAAGCACGTTCGGGGCGGAGACGTTAAAACCTTACCGAAATCGCCTGTTGCACGCCCTGTCCGTCGGGTGGCAACCGGTTAAAAATAATAGACCGGACTAAGCATGTAGATCTCTAGGCAGAGGACTCGCGGACGGCGGTTCGAATCCGCCCGCCTCCACCAAT
>JBNKYJ010000029.1:0-6735 GCA_050300835.1 Sedimenticolaceae bacterium | reverse complement strand
TTTGTCGATGGCCCGGTTGCCAAGGAGAAAGATCGAGAAGAGAAGCTGCAGTTGGCGAACGCCGTTTTGACGCAACTTCTGCCGGTGTTTTCGCAATAGCTTTTTTCGCCGACCGGGTGTAAAAACACCCTTCTTATTCAGGCCCGACAGGAGTTTGTCACTGGCAGCAAAATAGTAACGTCCCTTTCGCTATTGGACTCGTGTTAACAGGCCCTAAGGTTCAACCTTTCTGTCGAGTAGTAGTATGAAGATTCTCTGTCATATCGGTCTGCACAAAACGGCCACCACCTATCTGCAGGAGCGCCTCTTCCCCAGCTGGCGCCAAGCCGGCTTTTACTACAACCCCGCGCCCATGAGCAGTCGTCTCCGGTCGCTGTTTCTGTTGGCAGAGGAGCGGGAGAAGCATCCTGAACTCTTTGCATCCTATAAACAGCTGTTTCTGTCAGAATTGAGTGCCTTCGCACAGGAGAATCCGAATGGCACGATACTGCTCTCCTATGAAAAGCTCAGTCAGTTCGATTTCCGCCAGAACTATCGAGAGAATGCCTGCTTGTTGCATGAGTTACTGCCGGATGCGGAGATACTCCTCTTCCTGCGATACCAGCCGGATTGGCTCTTCTCTCTTTTCAGGCAAGTGGTCGCATCCGGTGACTATCAGGATCCTTTCACCCTGTTTGGTTACCGGGATGGTCATTTTGCAAGCCCGGATAAACCTTGGGGAGATGATGGCCTGTTGAAGATCGATGCGTTGCGGGCAGATTGGGCGATGCTCATCGAGTGTTACAGGGCGCTGTTCGGGCCACAGAGACTCTGGGTCAAATTTTATGAAGACTTTGTAGCCGACCCCCATCAGGTGGGCACGGAGATCGGTGAGATGTTGGGTCTGCAAGTGCCGGCCATTATCGAACAGGAGCGAGTGAATGCGGGAATGTCACTTGAACTTTGTCAGGGGCAGGACAAATTGGCGAAGCGGTTACGGGCCATGGGCCTCTCCTGGCTGTTGCACTCCTCGCAAAAGGAGTACCGTCGCCTGTTGCATCGGTTGCGCTACAAGGATTCCCCACTCCTCTACCTGATCAACACCCGGCCGAAACTGCTGACACGCAGTCTGCAGTGGATGCCGAGGCTCGCCTCCACATCAGATGGTGAGGTAGTCAAAGCGCAGCTGGCAACGATCAGGCCACTGCTCGAAAACTACTATCGAGACCTCAATGCCTCACTGCCGGGTCTCCTCCCCGGAGTGAGTCTACCGTCCGTATATACTACCGAGCCGCAAGCTGGTCGAAATGTTGGCGCACGCGATCCAGGCTAAGGCGCTGCATACACTCCGCCAGACGGGTGCACTGCGCGGGGCTACGGGCGCAGCGACGAACCCAGGGAATCTCCCGCTTGAACAACAACGGCTGGTCACGGCAGTCGATCGGTTCGCTCAGGGCGTGGTAGATCTCCGGCCGCCAGAAGCGGCTTTCGCCATAGAGCTGAGCGGAACCCGGTCCGTAGAGACAGAGGGTTGGTGTAGCGGTGATGCGACCCATATGGGCGACTCCGGTATCCGGGCAGACCAGGGCGCGTGCGCCCTTGAGCAGATGCCACAGCTGAGCCAGATCGAGGCGTCCGGCCAGATTCGCAAAACGGCCTTCGGGATCGACTGCATCGACATATTTCTGTTCCCCGGGTCCGCCGCTCCAGATCACGCGAAAGCCATTGGCGACGGCATGCCCGGCCAGGGCGCGCCAGCGCTCGGCGGGCCAGAGCTTGAGTGGTGAACTGGCGCCTACATGGAACACCACATAGTCATTCGGTAGCGCTGGCAGGGGGGCGCAATCGGGCGCCGGCCAGTCATCCGTCTTCATTGGTGGCGGCATCGGCCCGGGGATCAGGCCGCAATTGGCGTCAGGCCATGGGGTAGGTGAGTCCGGGTAGGCGTGGAGTTGGTCCACCGGCCAGCTCTTGTAGCCTGGCCGGTCGCCGTCGAAGGCGACGATCCAGCGGGCGCCCATGGCGTAGGCCAGCCAGCTGTAGCGGTTGTCTCCGGGCACCAGCGCCAGGTCGTAGGGGGCACTGGCGAAGAGTCGACGTAACGATTGGCGATCGGCCGGATGAAAGGGCAGTGCCTGCACGCCGTAGGGGCGTCCCGAGTAGAGCGGGGCCACTGCCTGCTGCAGGGTCATGGCGATCTCGGCCTCCGGGTATTGCTGGCGCAGTTTGGCCAGCAGGGGGGTCAGCATCAGGGTGTCGCCAAGCAGCAGGTGGTGAGCGATCAGTATCCGCCGGGGCGATTCGGCAGGCCGTCGCCGCCAATGTCCCATGGCTCGGCCAGCGACCCGGGTGAAGGTGAGCAGTCGGGCGGGCAGGCGGCTCAAGCCGCTTCTCCGCCCGGCAGTTCGAGCAGTTCGCGATAGAGGCCGAGCATCTCCTCGACCATGCGTTCGATCGGATGTTGTTCGGCGGTGGAGCGGGCGGCCGCGCGATATGCCTCGAAGTGGCCATGGGCGTTCGCCAGGGTTTCAGCGAGAGCATTGTCGGCATGGGCATCGTAGAGCATCCCGTTGCTCCCCTGCTGGATCAATTCGCCGGCGCCGCAATATTGATTGGTGACCACGCCCAAGCCGCAGGCCATCGCCTCCAGCACCACATTGCCGAAGGGTTCGTAGAGGCAGGGGTGCACCAGCAGATCGGCGCAGCGGTAGTAGGGGGTCACATCCGGCACCACGCCGGCGAAGTGGACCTGTCTTTGCAGGCCGAGAGATTCGGCCATCTGCCGGTAACGTGCCTGGCGTTTGTCGCGGCCGATGACGGCAAGCTGCCAGTCGCTGTCGGCTTTCGCCATCGCCTGCAGCAGCTGGGCCAGCCCCTTGCGCTCGAAACCCGAACCCACGAACAACAGCAGCGGCGAAGCGTTCAGCCCCAGCGCTTCACGCAAACGCCGGCGCTCCCCCGGACCGGGTGCGGGAGTGAAACGCTGCAGATCGATGCCGTTGATGATCACCCGTAGCTTATCGGCATTGACCGGATAGTGGCGCAGGATATCTTTACGCACCATTTGCGAGATGCAGATCACCCGCCGTAGCGCGGGATGTGTGAACATGGCCTCTTCGGTTTTTACCATGTAGCGGTGGAAGCGGCTGATGCGAAGCCACTGCCGTTGCAGCGAGGATGCGACCGAGGCGCGCCGGGCCAGCCACTCGGCGTGCACCCCATCGCCGGCGCGATAGAGGGAGCAGCCGGGGAGGCGCTCATTGCTTTGCACCAGATCGAATGGATGTGAGGCCAGGATGGCGCTGACCTGGCGGACGAAGTGGCGGTGTTTGGCGACCCGGCCGAAGCCTTTGCGCGAGATCGGGATATGTCGGATTCCGCCACCGCCTTGCCACTGCTCACAGATCAACGAAAGATCGAGATCGCCATAGGCGCGCAGGCCGTCGAGGGTACGGCTCATGATCTGTTCCGCTCCGCCGTCGGGACGATAGCTGCGCCGGATCAGGGCGATGCGCAACGGGTTGTCAGCCATCGAGCAGCGCCTCGGCCGCTTCAATCACCCGCTGACTCTCGATGCAGGTCAGACAGTCGCTGACCTTGCTGTTGCCGCAGCCGTCCTGGCCGCAGGGACGACAGGGGTGGGACGATGTGATGACCGACGCCCGGTTCTGCCAAGGACCCCATTCGTTCTCGCCGCTGGGGCCGAACAGGACCACTGTCGGTGTCTGGGTGGCGGAGGCGATATGCATCGGCACCGAGTCGACCCCGACGAAGAGCTCGGCGCGGTCGATCACCGACACCAGCTCCTTGAGGCTGAGCTGTCCGGCCAGATTGGTGACGGGCCGGGTCACCTGGGCCAGGATCCGCTCCACCATCGCCAGCTCGCGCGGATCGGGTCCGGCGGTGATCACAATCTGTCTGCCATTGGCGGCAAGCCGCTCGATGAGCTCTGCCATATGGGATTCGCGCCAGCATTTGAAAAGCCAGCGCGAGGTGGGGTGGATGACGATCCAGGGCGACGATACATCCTCCAGCTTCTGTTGCAGGCTGTTTTCTGCATCATTGCCCGCCACCACCCGCAGCCGCCGCTCCTGCGGGCTCGGGTGGAGGCCGAGGTGGCGCAGGGCGTCCAGGTGAATCTCCACTGTGTGGCGACGGTTACCCCCCGGGGCGCTGTAGTGATGGGTGAAACTGCGCAGCCAAAGCTTCGAGCGGCGGGAGGCGTATCGCCGGCTGATGGCGTAGCGTGGTTTCAGGCAGCGGCTGAGGATCGCGCCGCGCCAACTTTCGGTGAGGTGAATTATCAGGTCGTAGCCTTGGGTCTTCAGCGCCTGCATCAGGCGGAGTTCCTGTTTCAGCTGGCCGCCAGTACCCATTTTTTTCCATGCCTTGTCGATGCAGTGGATGGTGTGAATGGCCGGATGCAGGGCCAGCATCGGTTCGGTCTCCCGGTAGACCAGGGCGTCGATCTCGAGATGGGGATGGCGTGACTTGAGCAGGCTGAAGAGCGGCGAGGTGAGCAGCACGTCGCCGTGGTGGCGCAGCTTGATAATGAGCACCCGTTGCAGGGTCGAGAAGTCGATCTCCCGCGGCATGCCGCTCATGAGACCGCCGCCTCGGTGGATAGCTGGGTTTCGTAGAGACGGCGATAGACGCCCTCCTGCTGCATCAGTGTCTGATGCGAGCCCTGCTCGACGATGCGGCCGCCGTCGATGACCAGGATGCGGTCGGCACTCTCGATGGTGGAGAGGCGATGGGCGATAGTCAGGGTGGTGCGATCGCGGGTCAGGGTCTCCAGCGCCTGCTGGATATAGCGTTCCGACTCGTTGTCGAGGGCCGAAGTGGCCTCGTCCATGATCAGGATCGGCGCGTCCTTGAGCAGGGCGCGGGCGATTGCCAGACGCTGCCGCTGTCCGCCGGATAGACGCACACCCTTCTCGCCGATTACGGTATCCAGCCCCTCCGGCATCTTCTCGATGAAGTCCATGGCGAAGGCCGCACGCGCCGCCTCCACCACCTCCGGTCTCGGTGTGCCACGCATCTCGCCGTAAGCGATATTGGCTTCGACGCTATCGTTGAAGAGGATCACGTCCTGACTGACCAGGGCGATATTGCGGCGCAGCTCTTTCAGGGGCATCGATTGCAGGTCGATGCCGTCGATGAGGATGCGCCCCTGGGTCAGATTGTAGAAGCGCGGGATCAGGTTGGCGATGGTGCTCTTGCCACCGCCGGAGGGTCCCACCAGGGCAATGCGTTCACCGGCACGAACATCCAAAGTGAGGTCTTCGACGGCGTAGCGGGATGATCCCGGATAGCGGAAATTTACCCGTTCGAACTCGATTCGCCCCAGCACCCTTTCCACAGTTGCTTTGCCCAGGTCCTCTTCCGATAGCTGATCCACCAGTTCAAACACACTTTCTGCTGCGGCCAGGCCGGGCTGCAGTTGCTCGTTGATACGAATCAGGTTTTTCACCGGCGACATCATCATGCCCAGGGCGCCGATAAAGGAGACGAAGGCGCCGACCGTGAACTGATTCTCCAGGGACTGCATCGAGGCGTAGTAGATCACCCCGGCAAGACCGATCGCCATGATCAACTCCCCTGCGGGGGAGGCGAGGGCCGCCGCTGCGCTGCGTTTCATCAGATAGCGGCGCAGCCAGTTGGTGACCTCGGTGAAGCGCTTGGCCTCATAGGTTTGGCCTCCATAGAGTTTCACCACCTTGTTGCCCTGGATCGTCTCCTCGAGCACGTGGGTCATTTCACCCATGCTCTCCTGGATCGATCCGCTGAGTCGGCGCAGCCGTTTACTGATACTGTTGACCAGCAGGCCGATCAGCGGGCCGATGATGAAGATCGACAGGGTCAACTGCCAGTCGATATAGAGCATCCAGGCGAGCAGACCCAGCACCGAGAGGCTGTCCCGCACCAGCACGATCAGCACGTTGGTGGAGGCGGAAGCGACCTGTTGCACGTTAAAGGTGACCTTGGAGAGGATGGTGCCGGTGGGGTTGTCGTCATAGTAGCGGTTGGGCAGGGTCATCAGCCGTTGGAACATCTCGGTGCGCAGATCCATGACCACCTTGTTGGCGACCCATTGGATCGCCATGGTACTGCAGTATGAGGCGATGCCACGAATAAAAAGCAGGCCGATCAGTAACAGAGGCATCAGTTTGATCATTTCGAGATCCTTCTCCACGAAACTGCCGTCAAGCATCGGCTTGAACAGGGCGGCTACCCCGGGCTGTGTCAAAGCGAGCAGCACGGTGAACAGGATCGAGAGGGTAAAGATCTTGCGATAGGGGCGTACATAGCCGAGCAGGCGAAGGTAGAGTTGTTTACTGGTCATGGGCTGAATGGATGCCTGCTGTGGTCCCGTGAAGCGGTGGTGGATCGCGCTGGCGGTGATTTTACGCATGAGCTGTCCCATTCGCCAGAAAACAGGGGGATCGTGTTACCATACAGGCCGTTTTTTGCTAACAGATTGCATCCATGTCCATCGATATCCCATCCTTCGATCAGACCCGTATTCTGGTGGTCGGCGACATCATGCTGG
The DNA here is from genome assembly GCA_050300835.1 of Sedimenticolaceae bacterium. Lineage (GTDB taxonomy): Bacteria > Pseudomonadota > Gammaproteobacteria > Chromatiales > Chromatiaceae > Thiodiazotropha. The sequence goes on along the minus strand of JBNKYJ010000029.1, from coordinate 203 downwards.
ATCGCTACTGGCACGGCGACACCGGCCGCATCTCGCCCGAGGCGCCGGTGCCGGTGGTGCGTGTCAGCGACGATGAAAACCGTCCCGGCGGCGCCGGCAACGTGGCGCTGAATATCGCCGCACTGGGAGGTGCTGTCACCCTGTCCGGACTGGTCGGTTGCGACGAACCCGGCGAGGCGTTGGAGCAGATACTCGACGCCGCC
>JBNKYJ010000028.1:0-49958 GCA_050300835.1 Sedimenticolaceae bacterium | reverse complement strand
TACAGGCAATCTAAGCGTAGGGTGCGGCTTGCCGCACCGATATGTATGGAGTTATGGACGGCGTCGGTGGGGACGGCCCGTGTCAGGACAACAACGCCACGCTCTTTACCTGGGCATAGAGCGGCATCCCCTCGTGGATACCCATGCCCATGGCCGAGCGGCGCGTGATGCGTGAAAGCAGGGTCTGCCCATCCTCCAGCTCCAGGCGCACCAGGGTGGTGGCCTTGTTGATGTCGTGAGTGTCGATGACCCTGGCCGGTAGCACGTTGAGGATGCTGGTGTCGGCATGGGCGCGGATGGAGAGGCTGACGTCACGGGCCTGGATGCGCACCCGGGCGTGATGGCCCACCGCAAGGTCCTCGCGGGAGACGGCGATGCGATTGCCCTGCAGGGAGATCCAGGTCAGGTGATAGGTGTGGTCGTGGGAGCTGACGGTGCCTTCCAACAGGGCTGCCGCGTCGTCGTAACCCGACAGGGGCAGGTCGAGCCGGGTCAGCAGGGTGGCGGCCTCCCCCTCTGCGATCACTCGTCCCTGGTCCAGCACCACCATACGGTCGGCCAGCCGGGCTACCTCGTTGGGGTCGTGGGAGACGTAGAGCGAAGGGATGCCGAATTCGTCGTGCAGGCTCTCCAGATAGGGCAGGATGGCCTGCTTGGCGCCGTGATCGAGGGCGGAGAGGGGTTCATCCATCAGCAGCAGCCGGGGGCTGGTGAGCAGGGCGCGGGCAATGGCCACCCGCTGGCGCTCACCGCCGGAGAGACTGTGGGTGGCCCGCTTGAGCAGGGCGGCGATGCCGAGCAGTTCCACCACGTCGTGGAAGGGGATCTGCCGCTGGGACTCCGCTACCCGACGCAGGCCGTACTCCAGGTTGCGCTTCACCGAAAGATGGGGAAACAGGCTCGCCTCCTGAAACACGTAGCCGAGCGGCCGGCGGTGTGTCGGCACAAAGCTTTTTTCGTCCTGCCAGACTTCGCCGTGGATGCGCACCCGTCCCTCCGGGGTCCGCACCAGGCCGGCGATGGCACGCAGCACGCTGGTCTTGCCGGAACCGGAACGGCCGAACAGGGCGGTAACCCCCTGGGCCGGCGCACTGAACTCGACGTCCAGGTCGAAGTCGCCGAGCCGGCTCTTCAGCCGGACCTCGATGCCGCTCATGGCTGGTGACTCCGGCTCAGTCGTCCGTTGACCAGGTAGAGCGTCATCAGCACCAGGAAAGAGAAGGCCAGCATGCCGGCGGCCAGCAGATGAGCCTGGTCATACTCCAGGGTCTCCACATAGTCGTAGATCGCCACCGACAGCACCTTGGTCTCGCCCGGTATGTTGCCGCCGATCATCAACACCACGCCGAACTCGCCCACGGTGTGCGCGAAGGAGAGCACGGCGGCGGTAAGGAAGCCGGGGCGTGCCAACGGTATCGCCACCGTCATGAAACGGTCCCAGGGCGAGGCGCGCAGGGTGGCGGCAACCTCCATCGGGCGCGGCCCAAGGGCCTCGAAGGCATTCTGCAGTGGCTGCACCGTGAAGGGCAGAGAGTAGAGCACCGAGGCGACCACCAGGCCCTCAAAGGTGAAGGGCAGCGTGCCGAGTCCGAGTGTCTCGGTCAGTCTGCCTACCGGTCCGTCGGGCGCCATCAGGATCAGCAGATAGAAACCGAGCACGGTGGGCGGCAGCACCAGCGGCAGGGCGACCACCGCCGCCAGTGCCTGCTTGTACCAGGCCCGGGTGCGCGCCAGCCACCAGGCGATGGGGGTGCCTATGAGCAGCAGCATCAGGGTGGTGGTACCGGCCAGCTTGAGGGTCAGCCAGACGGGTTGCCAGTCGAAGGTCATGGTCTGCTCCTTGGGTAGTTTTGAGTTTTGAGTTGAGGTGTTCGCTTCGCTCACTACCGTTTCCAGGTTGTGTGGCTGGTTGGAGCGAAGCGGATGCTTTAACTAAAAACTCAAAACTTATCACTCATGAATTTAATCGGTGGTCGATTGTTGGGCTTTGCCTTCGCTCAGCCCAACGTGCACTGCCGTCACTCAACCCCGTACCCATACCGCTCGATCACCTCGCGGGCGGCATCGCTCTTGATGAATTCGAGATAGGCGATGGCGGCCGGATTGTCCTCACCTTTTTTCAGCAGCACAGCTGCCTGTTCGATCGGGGCGTAGTAGTCCTCCGGGATCTCCCACAGTGTACCCGTCTCTCCCTGCCAGCCTTTGATCTGGGCCAAGGCGACGAAGCCGGCGTCGGCATTACCGGTGGCGACGAACTGGAAGGTCTGGGAGATGGAGTCGCCTTTGACCAGTTTCGGCGTGAGTTGCGAAAGCACACCCAGATGCGCCATCACCTGTTCGGCTGCCAGGCCGTAGGGGGCGGTTTTGGGATTGGCCAGAGCGATGTGCTCGAATGCGCCACCCTTGAGGAAACGCTCGCCATCGGTGTACCGATCGGCTTTGACGCTCCACAGCACCAGTTTGCCCCTGGCGTAGACGAAGCGGGTGCCGGCGACCGCCAGCCCCTCCCGTTGAGCCTTGATCGGCCGCTTGGTGTCGGCGGCCAGGAAGACCTCGAAAGGCGCACCGTGCTCGATCTGGGAATAGAGTTTGCCAGTGGAGCCGAAGCTGATCTTGGTGGTGTGACCGGTGGCGGCTTCGAACAGGGGGGCGATCACGCGGGTGGCGTCGGTGAAATTGGCCGCCACGGCGATCCTGACCTCGTCGGCCTGAGTCTGGGTCGCCAACAGGATGTTTGCGAGCAAGATGGTGAGCGCGATGGATTTGCACAGTTGCATGACGATACTCCTGGTCATGAGTGGAAATATATAGCGAGACATTGGATTCAGTTGACGCCGAGTATGACGTGGGAGGCCTTGATCATTGCGCAGACCCGGCTGCCCCGCTCGAGCTGCATCGCCTGGGCGCTCTCCTCGGTGATGATGGCGGTGAGGATCTTGCCCCCCTCCAGTTCGATGATCGCCTCGCTGCTGACCGGCCCATGGCGCAGTTCACGCAGGGTGCCGCAGAGACGATTGCGGGCGCTGCTGATGCAGCGGTCGTCGTCCGGTGTCAGGATAATGAAGGAGGCCTTGATCAGTGCATAGGCCTCGCTGCCGAGACTGAGCCCCAGTTGCTCCACCGACTCACTGGTGATGATGGCGGTGAGCCGGTCCCTTTCGTTGATGGCCAGGGTGACCTCGCTGTTGATGGGGCCGGTGCTGATCATCGCCACCTTGCCCTGGAACTGGTTTCTCGCGCTGGTACGCATGGTGAGTCTCCTGATGCGCTGTTGAAAATGCTCGAACTCATCCAGCTTGCGGCTGAGTCCCTCGGTGAAACGCCGGTACTCCTCCTGCAACAGTTTGAAGCTGTCGATCAGCTGCTCTCCCTCTTCGGTCAGGCGGGTACCACCGCCGTGAGCGCCGCCGGGTTGTTTGGCCACCAAGGGCGATTCCCACAGGTTGTTCATCTCGTCCACCGCGTCCCAGGCGGAGCGGTAGCTGATACCCAGCTGCCGGGCGGCGGCGGAGATGGAGCCCTGGCTGTCGATCGCCTTCAGCAGATCGATGCGCTTGGCCGTGATGTCGCCGCCGCGGTCGCCGCTCAACCGCAGGTCAGCGGTGACGAATGTCGATCTCTTGTTCATCGCGCCTTTTCTCTCCCGTGGTCACGGAGTGAGTCGGTTGGACTGTTCCGACGGTCTCCTTGTATGCGTTATGCATCTGAATTGCATAACGCTGAAGAAATCAACTTGATTCTGCATAAGCAATCGATGTGCCAAATGAAAATTAGTCTTTAAGACAACGGCTTGAGAGATTCATTAAGATCAGGGAGCTGTGCCTGATACGACATTTGTCATCTCTCCTACACGACATCCGTTGCCTTGAGGGTTCTTTGGTTGCTGGATTGTAAGGCATCTATCGACACGGCTCTGTCGGGTTTCGCGCGTCGGGAGGTGTGAAGCCCCGAGGGTGGGCGAAATTTCACCTAAAGTCCGCATGCTTTGCGTAGATCCGATCATACTTGTAGTGAGGGGGGGCGTTAGAGTTTCACTATAAAAATAGACTGGAGGGAATGAGCATGTTGAACATCAATCCGGAAACTGTCTGTTATGTCATTGCAAAGGCGAAAGAATTTCAGGCCAAGGAGCAGGTTGTGATCCCAGAGGTACCGGTCAGCCCTTCCGAAGACTGGGCTCGGCAGGTGCTGGCAAACCATGTGGATGACCCTTGTGTACAGGAAGTGATGGCGGCTGTCACTGACTTGGAGCCCGATCAGCAGGCCGAGCTGGTGGCGCTGATGTGGCTCGGGCGGGGGGACTTTCTACTCGACGAGTGGCAGGAAGCGATAGACACCGCGACTGACTCCATGCGCGATATCACTGATCCGGCTCACTATCTGCTGGCTCATCCGCTGGTTGCCGACTACCTTCTGGAAGGTCTGGTGCTGCACGACAGGAATTGTGAAGCGTGAAGGGAGGGCGCGCTTGAGTGCAGCCGAATGGCTGTCTCATTGCTATGTTTAGTATAGGGACACAGACGTTTGCGCGAATCCTCGAACAGGAGGCTCGCCATGCAGATTCAGCCGCAGATAACCTTTCGCCATATGGAGTCGTCACCCGCCCTGGAGGCCAAAATCCGCAAACGGGTGAGTGAATTGGAGCAACACCATGCCAACCTGACCAGCTGCCGCGTGGTCATCGAGTTGGACCATCGCCATCACCACCAGGGCAACCTCTACCATGTGCGGGTGGACCTTACGCTGCCCGGGCATGAGCTGGTGGCCGGCCACGAATCACCCCGACACCAGGCCTATGAGGACGCCTATGTTGCCGTGCGCGATGCCTTCGATTCGTTGAGACGCCAACTGGAGGAGCTGGCGCGACGCCAGCGCCACCAGGTGAAGCGCCACGACACCCCGCTGCACGGGCATATCAGCGCACTGTTTCAAGACCAGGATTACGGCCGCATCAGCAGTGCCGACGGACGCGATCTCTACTTCCACCGCAACAGTCTGGTCGATGGCGATTTCAACCGGCTGGCAGTCGGCATGGAGGTGCGTTTTGTCGAGGAGATTGGGGAAGAGGGACCGCAGGCCAGCAGTGTATACACGATCGGCAAGCACCATGTGGTCGGCTGAATACTATCGACCGGATTGTCGGCGCCCTGGCGTTCATGTGGCGTGACTGAGCCGATTGATGGCCAGTGACTACAATGAACGAGTAAGCTCAAAGGAGACTCCAGGTGCCGGGATGGTTTCTATTGCTGCTCTTGTCAATCGGGCTGTGCTTCGGCGGCGGCGTTGATCTGGCCGCCGATGAGGCTGCGCGCAAGGGGTATCTGGCCGATATCGAAGGTACCATCGGCCCAGCCACCGCCGACTATCTGACCCGTGCCCTGGACAAGGCGGAGTCCGAGGAGGGGGAGCTTCTGATCATCCGCATGGACACACCCGGCGGGCTCGATACCTCCATGCGTGCCATCATCAAGCGCATCATCGCGGCGCAGATTCCGGTGGTCGCCTATGTGGCCCCCGGCGGTGCGCGTGCCGCCAGCGCGGGCACCTATATCCTCTTCGCCAGCCATGTGGCGGCCATGGCGCCGGCCACCAACCTGGGCGCGGCGACCCCTATCAGCCTGGGCGGCTTGCCGAAGCAGAGCCCGGATCAAGCGTCTGACAAAGGCGAGGATGGGGAGGAGCAGGCACCGATGCCGGCAGATGCCAAGGAGCGCAAGCTGGTCAACGATGCCGCGGCCTATATACGCAGTCTCGCCAAGCTGCGAGGCCGTAATGCAAGCTGGGGTGAGGAGGCGGTGCGCAAGGCATCGAGCCTGTCCGCGGAAGAGGCGCTGGAGAAGGGGGTGATCGATCTGATTGCCGGCGACCTCGATACGTTGTTGCAGAAACTCGATGGACGTCAGGTCAAGCTGCCGCAGGGGACGGAGACCCTGCATACGCAGAGCCTCGTTCTCGAAGTCATCGAACCCGACTGGCAGAGCCGGCTGCTCTCCATCGTCAGCAATCCCAACCTGGCCTATATCCTGATGCTGGTCGGAATCTATGGGTTGATCTACGAGTTCGCCAACCCGGGATCGATCCTGCCCGGTACTGTCGGCGCCATCTGCCTGCTGCTGGCGCTCTACGCTTTCCAGGTGTTGCCGATCAACTATGCGGGGGTCGGGCTGATCCTGCTGGGACTCTCACTGATGGTGGCCGAGGCCTTCGTCCCCAGTTTCGGCGCCCTGGGTATCGGTGGGGTGATCGCCTTCGTCATCGGCTCCCTGATTCTGATCGATACCGAGCAGCCGGGGTTCGGCATCTCGCTGCCGTTGATCGCGGCGGTGGCGGTGAGCAGCGCCTTGCTGCTCTTTTTCGTCATGGGCATGGCCATCAAGTCCCATCGCAAACCGGTGGTGAGCGGACGCGAGGAACTGCTCTCCAGTGTCGGGCAGGTGATCGACGACTTCAGCCGCGAAGGCGAGGTCCGGGTGCATGGCGAGATCTGGCAGGCCCATTCGGAAAGTCCCCTGCTCAAGGGGCAGAAAGTCATTGTCACTGGTAGAAGGGGGTTGACGCTCGAAGTGGCGGCCCTCGATGAGGAGGAGGAACCGTCATGACCCTCTATGTCTATGCAACGCTGGCGTTTCTCGTCATTGCCTTCTTTGTCTCCGCGTTTCGCATCCTGCGCGAATACGAGCGGGGTGTGGTGTTCCTGCTGGGGCGTTTCTGGAAAGTCAAAGGCCCGGGTCTGGTCATCATCGTCCCCATCATCCAGCAGATGGTGCGGGTCGATCTGCGTACCATCGTGCACGATGTGCCTTCGCAGGACGTGATCTCCCGCGACAACGTCTCGGTCAAGGTCAACGCGGTGGTCTACTACCGGGTGATCGATCCCGAGCGGGCCATCATCCAGGTGGAGGACTACATGATGGCCACCAGCCAGCTGGCGCAGACCACCCTGCGCTCGGTGCTGGGACAGCACGAGCTGGACGAGATGCTGGCGGAGCGCGACCGCCTCAACGACGATGTGCGCAAGATCCTCGATCAGCAGACCGATACCTGGGGCATCAAGGTCACCAACGTGGAGATCAAGCATGTGGATCTGGACGAGAGCATGATCCGCGCCATCGCCCGCCAGGCGGAGGCGGAGCGTGCCCGTCGCGCCAAGGTGATCCATGCCGAAGGCGAGCAGCAGGCGGCGGAGAAGCTGTCGCAGGCGGCCGAGATCCTGTCCCGGCAACCCCAGGCCATCCAGTTGCGCTACCTGCAGACCCTGACCGAGATCGCCGGCGACAAGACCCATACCCTGGTCTTCCCGCTGCCGATGGATCTGGTGGAACCGCTACTCAATCTGAAACGGCAGTCGGATCAGGATTGATCGGCGCGCGAAATGCGAGTTCGGCAAGCCATCACGTCAGGGTCGGGCTCGCCCTGCATGCCGCGGCCGGGGAGGATTCAGAAGAGCCGCAGAAAGTCGGGAATGAACCAGGGATCGCCCAACAGCACGCTGACGTGATTGATCAGCAGGAACAGCAGGCCCAATGCGATCAAGACGTAGCGCAACCGCCAGCGAGAGTCGGATTTGGATTCGCTCACTCCCTTTCCTCGAATTGTTGAGACGGCACATCCGGTGGTCAACCGACCATGCCACAATCGGAAGCATAAGTGAGTCCGAAAAACTACGTAGTCCAGGGCATCTCGGCAAGGGCAATTCCTGAGGTGATATGCGGATGGTGTCTTGGGGTACGGCTCTGTACCGCAGCCCACCCTTTCGAGTCCACTTCGGTCGCACAACAGGCGGTCCGGATTGAACCCAGTGGAATCCGGTAAATGACAGGCCTGGTTCCCAGAAAAATACGCTTCGCGCCGTCAAAGCCATACAACTGCCGATAGCGCTGCCCTAAGCATGATTGAATCTGAAACAGGGGATCAGGGGTGAAACGACGATCCCCATGGATTCATGCGCGCTCAGATCTCCGTGTGTGCCTGCATGGATTCAGGCATGCTCAGCCTTCGGCGCTTCGAGTTCTTTCAGAAAGTTGAAGAAAGCGAGGGAGGCCTCCCTCTTCATATCGATCAGCATGATGCCGGCATGTTGATGGTTGGTATAGATCACCAGGCCGCGCATGATCTGTTCCTCTCCGTTCAACCATAACCGAAGGGAGATGAGATCATTTCGGTTCAGTAGTGATTGCTTGTCCTGAAGCATCATGCCACTAAGGCTTACATCCTTTGTCAGCACACGACCCAGAGGTTGATCTCTTTTAATGAGTTCGACCTCCAGAGAGACCGGCATTCGAGGATAGTAACGGTGCTCCACGTTTTGCTCCTGTTTCAGTTGATCGGGTTTGTTCCAGTCCCTCCCTGGTTACTCGTTTCTCAATTCATGACGGATTGTCAGGTGGACAGTCCGCCGCTTTGGTTGGTACGGAATCTGACCACACATCGGGTCAATTTGTTCGCCTGAATGATGAGGGTATGTAGTGTTGCTTTTTGCTATTGTTTGAAAATTCGTAAAGCTGTATTCAGACCGACTGACTCGATTCTTTTCCGCAGATTCTTCTTATTTCAAGTATGTACAAAGGAAGAGATCCTGCCAGCATATTTCCATAAATTTTGATGGCGCTAAATTGAAAATTCATCAATAACCAAGCGTTTTTATACTTAGAAATCAAAAAAGAAAACGAATGCTGTGGTGGGGTCATGTCCTGAAGGGGGCGAGGCCTTCCGCCGGTTTGTCGTTTGCTCTACGGGGTGTCGTGTACTCCATGCGCGTACCCGCAGACACCCATTGGTGTGGAGAGCCGGGGTCGTGCCTAGACGTTCCAGCACTTTTTATCCCCGTGTGAATGGGAGTACGGATGAAGGTGGCGTCTGGGCGCCGGTGATAGGCTGGGTGCGGTCTGACAAAGCCAGACGGTTCCGCGGGTAGCCCGGATGGGGCGAAGCGTAAGCCGGGGAATGGGTTCGCCCGATCCCCTGGATTGCGCTTCGCTCCATCCAGGCTACACGGTCGGTGGGTTGTATTGAGGAACCAAGCCCGGCACGGTTTGCGTCGAGGCGAGGTTCGCTGACGCTCAGCTCAAGTCACGCTCCGCGGGGTTGGGCAATCGATGAGGCGCCTGGGATAGTCTGCGGGCGCACGCCTATTCAAGGGTTTTGATGAAAACCTTCGAATTGCGCCGGTAGTTGTAGAGCTCCCGCTTGCGCATGGGCAGCTGCTTGAGCTCGGCCTGGACGAAGCCGCGCTCGCGGAACCAGTGGGCGGTCTGGGTGGTGAGGATGAAGAGCTGCTCGATACCCTGCGCCTTGGCCGAAGCCTCCATCTGTTCCAGCAGCCGGTCCCCGCGGTCGCCGCCCCGGTAGTCGGGATGCACCACCACGCAGGCGAGTTCAGCCATCGCCTCCTGGGGATAGGGGTAGAGGGCGGCGCAGGCGATCACCATGCCGTCCCGCTCCATCAGGGTGAAGCAGTCGATCTCGGTCTCCAGCAGTTCACGGGAGCGGCGCACCAGCACAGCCTTCTCTTCCAGCGGTTCGAGCAGCTCCAGCAGACCGCCCACGTCGTCGATGCGGGCGGTACGGGTCTCCTCGTAGGGCTCGGCGGTGATCAGGGTGCCGATGCCGTCCCGGGTGAAGAGCTCCTTGAGCAGGGCACCGTCCAGCTGGCGGTCGATCAGGTGGATGCGTTTGACCCCGCTGCGGCAGGCGCCCAGCGCCGCCTTGAGGTGCTGTACCAGGTCCTCCGGCAGCTGTTTGCGCCGGGCCAGCAGTTCATCCACCTCCCGCGGCACCATGTTGGGTATCAGCCGGTTGCGCGAGTCGGTCACCCCCTTGGCCTCGACCATGCTGATCAGCTTGTCGGCGCCGAGGGCGATGGCCACAGAGGCGGCCACGTCGGCGGCGCTGAGGTTGAACACCTCACCGGTGGGGGAGTACCCCAGCGGCGGCACCAGGGCGATGGCGCCGCTCTCCAGGCGCTGTTCGATGCCGGCCGAGTCGACCCGACGCACCTGGCCGGTATGGCAGTAGTCGACACCGTCGCGAACACCGATGGGGCGGGCGGTGACGAAGTTGCCGGAGGCGACCCGAATGCGCGCCCCGGCCATGGGGGAATTGGCCAGACCCATCGAGAGCAGCGCCTCGATCTCCACCCGCACGGCGCCCGCCGCCTCCTTGACGCAGGTGAGGGCGGCATCGTCGGTGACCCGCAGACCGTAGATGTACTGCATCTCCACGCCACGCTGGTTGAGCCGCTCCTCGATCTGCGGGCGTGCGCCGTGCACCAGCACCAGACGGATGCCGATGCCGTGCAGCAGGGCGATGTCGTGAATCAGGTTGGCGAAGCGTTCGTCGGCCACCGCCTCGCCACCGAAGGCGATGACGAAGGTGCGCCCGCGATGGGCGTGGATGTAGGGGGAGGATCCCCGGAACCAGTCGACGAAGCTATCCGATATGCTGTTGCTGCGCTTGCTCATCCCTATTTCACTAACTGTTTGGTTATAAACAGAATTGCTTGACCAGTGACTGTATCAGTTTGATTCCCGGATGGATATGTTCAAGCGGTAGAAATTCGTCAGGCTGATGGGCCTGGTCGATGTTGCCCGGGCCGCAGATCACCGTCTGCAGGCCGAGGTCGTTGAGATAGGGGCCCTCGGTGCCGAAGGCGACCGCCCCCGCCTCCACTCCCGTGAGCTGCTCCATGGCCTGGATGATGGCCGCGTCACGCGGGGTCTCCATGGCCGGGATGCCTTCGAATACCGGTACCAGCTCCCACTGCAGGTCACTGGTCTGGAGCAGACGGTCGAGCCGTTCGCGCAGCTCGCCGCGCAGGGTTTCGATCTCCATGCCGGGCAGCGGGCGCAGGTCGAACTGCAGCTCGCACTGGCCACAGATGCGGTTGGGATTGTCGCCGCCGTGGATGTGGCCCAGGTTGAGGGTCGGCACCTCCACCGCGAAGGCGGGATTGCGATAGCGGCGCTGCAGCTCCTCGCGCCACTGCATCACCTCGCCGAGCACGTGATACATGCCGTCGAGGGCGTTGATACCCAGTGCCGGATTGCTGGAGTGGCCCGCCTTGCCGGTGAGCCGGACCGACTCCATGGAGATGCCCTTGTGCATGTGGATCGGCTTCAGGCTGGTCGGCTCGCCGATCACCGCGTGGCGGCCCAATCTGCGGTGCAGGTCGCTGAGCGACTTGGCCCCGCACATGCTGCTCTCCTCGTCGGCGGTGGCGAGCAGGGTCAGGGGCTGTTTCAAGTGATCGAGCGGCAATTCCCTGATGGCTTCGATGACGACGGCGAAGAAGCCCTTCATGTCGGCGGTGCCGATGCCGTGCAGGCGGCCGTTGCGCTCGCTCAGCCGCAGCGGGTCGCTGCTCCATTTGTCCGCGTCGAAGGGCACCGTATCGGTATGGCCGGAGAGCACCAGTCCCTGGTCGCCCGTGCCGGCGCTGGCGATCAGGTTCGATTTTCCGGGGTGGCCGGGGATGGCGATCACCTCGGTTTTGAAGCCGAGCCCGGAGAGCCAGCCCTCGAGCAGTTCGATGACGTTGGCGTTGCCCATGTCCCAGGCGGGATTGACGCTGCTCACCGAAGGGGCGGCGATGAGGGCGCGCAGCATGTCGAGAAAAGGGGGTGTCTTCATGGCTCGATTCTGTGATCATGCAGCAGCATTGGCAACTGCTATTTCCGCAACCAGGCACTCACGAAGGTACTTTTATCGATACCTGGACAAGGTTGCGGGTCAACAGGGAACAAGGTGGGGCAGGGCCCCACCCTACCCGATTACCGTAGGGTGGGGCCCCGCCCCACCGAGTATCTGTCTGAAGACATCTCATGCCCGACTGGCGAAACCCGCAAGACTACGCATTCACACAGCGCCTGACAGCCGCTCAATGGGCCTGGGAGTACCTGCGCCGCAACCCCGTCTACCAGGCCGAGTGGCGGGATTTCATGACCACCTGGCGCGCGCTGGAGGTGGAGTACGGCAAACCTTCACAGCGTGACATCGCGGCCTGGAAACGCGACCCCCGTGCCTGGCTGCCCGCCGATCGCTGCCAGGAGAGCGACTGTCGGGTCGACGGGGACAAGGTGTTGATCGAGTGCGCCCTGGGTGCGCGCTGGGGCTTTTACAAATTTCCGCCCGATCCGCGGGACGACGATCCGGTGGGCGGCGAACGCTTGGTCTGGCGTGAGGTTCCGCTGGAGATTCCGCTGCTGGAAGCGGAGGCCGCCGCGCCTGGGGATGCACATCGGGCGGCGCTGGTGTTCGATCTGGGTTTGCCGCTGGCGCCCCAGATGGAACAGGCCAAACGCCGACTGCAGATCGAGCAGCGCCGTCGCGTCAGCGCCGGCCGGCTGGCGCCGCCCCGCGTCGCCGATCATGCCGAGGACCTCGCCCGCGGTCTGCGTCTACTGGACGCGGCGGCGCAGGCCGTTCCGCTCCAGGAACAGGCGCGGGTATTCCGCCTGGACACCGAGGAAGCCGGGAAGGTCTTGAGCCGGGCACTCTCGCTGCGCGACGGCGGCTACCGCAATCTGCTTTGGTTGCATTGAATCCAGGTTACTCGGTAACTTGCATAATCCGATCCGGTTTGCTTTGTTTAAGAAACCGAAGGGGATTCCCAAGGCGTTGGATTGAGGCGTATGCGACTCTATATCAGGCATCCCTCGGATGTCCCTATTGATTACCAGCTGGGCGGCCGCGCCGATACCAGCCGCGAAAAGCTGAGCAACTACAGCGAGGGCGGTCTTTGTTTCATCGCCCGGCAGCGGGTCGAACCGGGTACCGAGATCCACTTCGCCATACCCATCACGCCCCCCCAGTTCCACGCTTCCGGCGTGGTGGTCTGGTGCCGCGAGGAGGCGGGCGAATTCTATGTCGGCGTCAAGTTCACCGAGGAGGAGACCGCCTACGCGGTGCGCATGGTGGAGCAGCTCTGTTACATTGAGCACTATCGCCAGAGTGTGCTGGAGGACGAAGGCAGGGAACTGACGGGGGAGGAAGCGGCGCTTGAATGGATCGACAAGTATGCAGGAAAATTCCCCCATTGAGCCGAACGAAAAGGTTTCCGACACGTCTTACTAGGGTCTGTTACGAGGTGCTTACATGCGTCGATTTCCCTACGCCGCGCTGTTCTTCAGTCTGCTGGCGACACCGTTGCTGACAACGGCCGCGGATATCATCACGGTCAAACGGCTCAGTCCCGATCTGGCCCTGGAGATGGTCAAGCAGGCGCTGGAAGCCTGCCGTGCCGAAGGCTATCAGGTCACCGCCGTGGTGGTGGGCAGCGACGGCGCCGAAGTGGCGCTGATGCGCGATGTGCATGCCAGTCGCTTCACCATTCAGATCGCCCGCGACAAGGCCAATGCGGTGATCCTTTCCGGCATCGCCTCCGGCGAGTTCCGGGACAACCGGCGGGATATCCAGCAGGAGATGAACCACGTCGATGGCGTCCTGGTGTTGCAGGGCGGCCTGCCGATCGAGGCCGCCGGCTACCAGCTGGGCGCCATCGGTGTCAGTGGTGCGCCGGGTGGGGACCGGGACGAGCTCTGTGCCCGCAAGGCATTGGAGAAGGTGCAGGATCGTCTCGAGTTCGCCGAATAGCCCTACAGGAGAGGCCCGATGGAGAGTCAACTCAGCGAAAGCGGTTACAGCCTGGGCGAGGAGATCGCGCATGCGGTTTCCCATGGTATCGGCGCGCTGCTCAGCATCGCCGGTCTGGTCGTGCTGGTCGCCTTCGCCTCCCTCTACGGCAATGCCTGGCATATCACCAGCAGCAGTATCTACGGCGCCACCCTGATCCTGCTCTACACCGCATCCACCCTCTACCACGGGATACCGCAACCCGCGGTCAAACAGGTGCTGAGGCGCCTCGACCATGCGGCGATCTTTCTGCTCATCGCCGGTACCTATACCCCCTTCACCCTGGTCAACCTGCGGGGCGAGTGGGGTTGGACCCTGTTCGGTCTGGTGTGGGGTTTCGCCATCCTCGGCGTGGTGCTCGAGACCGCGGTCAAACGGCGCATCAAATGGCTCTCTCTGACCCTCTACCTGGGACTCGGCTGGTTGGTGCTCATCGCCATCCAACCCCTGCTCGAGGCGGTGGCGACGGGCGGGCTGGTCCTGTTGTTGGCCGGTGGTCTCTGCTACTCCCTGGGGGTGATCTTCTATGTCTGGAAGCAGCTGGCCTATCACCACGCGGTATGGCACCTGTTCGTGATGGCCGGCAGCCTGTTGCACTTCTTTTCCATCTTCTTCTACGTGCTGCCGCCTGCCACCGGCTGAGCGGATGGCATCAATGCATCAGCACCGCCGCCACGAAGCAGCCGACACTGAGCAGAAAGAAGATCGCTGAGGAGGATTTCCACAGGGTGTAGTTGAGTGTGTGGGCATTCTTGTCGTGCAACAGGATGGCCAGTACGCCGGCCGCGAGGAAGATACCTCCCGTGATATAGGCGATTATCTGCAGATATTCTGCCTTGATCTGGGTGGACCCCTGTACACCACCACCGATGGTTTCGAATTTGTTTGCCAGCAGAGGCTCGCAGACGAGCATACCGGCCAGCAGCAGCCAGGGAGTCAGGGAGAAAAATCGCACACGCACGGGTTTCATGATGGACCTCAATACCGCCGGCAAAACAGACGGTCGCAGCGGACACTGCCTCTATTTATAGCCAATATGTGCTGTCGTAGCACTACTTTGCGGAGTTCCGCAACCGCTTCGGGGTATCCACGAAATGGCCTGCATTGGCGATGGATAATGGCGCAGGGACTTCGGGTATGCTTCTACCAACGCAATACTTTGGCTGCATCGGCATGCAGCATGACCACATCGCTGGCGGATCTTTCATGATGCTGGAGGTCCGAGCGAGAATAAGCATGAGGAGAAAACCATGTACAGTTTTTCAACGCGGTTGAAGGGCAACATGGAAGCCATCGAAGAACGGGTGGTCGATGCCCTCAAAGCGGAGGGATTCGGTGTGCTCACAGAGATCGACGTACAGGCGACCCTGAAGGCGAAGCTCGGTATCGATCGTCGCCCCTACAAAATTCTTGGTGCCTGCAATCCTCCCCTGGCTCACAAGGCGATCGACGCCGAGCCCGATATCGGCCTGCTGCTGCCGTGCAATGTAGTGCTGCGGGAAGAGGAGGATGGCGATGTCACGGTCGCCTTCATGGATCCGGTGGCGGTGCTGCAACTGGTCGAGCGGCCCGAGGTGGCGGAGCTGGCCACTGATGTGAAACAGCGGCTGCAGCGGGTGGAATCGGCGATTCAGAGCTGATTCGCCGCCGGCCATTCACTCCATGTAGCGGCAGGCGGGCAGGAAGCTGGCGATCTCGGGGTAGTCCCGGGTGACGCAGGTCCAGGCCCTGATCTCGCCGTCTTTCATCACCGGCAGATAGACCAGGACGCCCCCGTCACGACCCGACCGGGCATTCAGTTCGATGAGCATGGCGCCGCCCAGTCCGTAGGTCAGACTGCGGATCGCCGTGCCCTGGAGCGCTTCGGTGGTGGGCGGGATGTTGGGCGGCGGGTCGTCCAGGGCCAGTTGCCGTCTCTCCTCGTTCATACGCGCCAGCTGAACGGCATAGTGGTATGACTGGACGATGGCCGACTGCTGCATGGCGTCGTTAGAGCGCACCAGCGAGAGGAATTCGTAGAGGCCGAGAATCAGGCCCAGCAGGATAAGCAGGCGGGTAATCGGACGCACGGATCAGAGCAACAGATTGAGATCACGCAGGGCGAGGTCGATGGGGATCGCGCGCGGTTTGCCGTTGAAGGGCGTGGTGGTGATGCCGATCACACGACCCTCCCGATCGAATAGGGGAGTGCCCTGATCCCTTTTGCTGAGCTCGATGTCGTGCAGCAGGTAATCCTCCGGCTCGGGCCGTTGGCTGCGGCCTGCGTATCTGCCACCCATCAGCCTGTCCTTTTCGAAGCCGGCAAAGGCGAATACCGAGTCACCCTCTTTCAGGGTGTCGGCGACGCCGATCCTCAGGCCATCGCAGGCACCCTTGTCCAACAGCAACAGCGTCAAGGGGTACTTTTGACTGACCTGAATGACCCGGGCCAGGGCGGATGTGTTGTTGACGCTGACCCGCAGTTGGCGATCGCTCTCCAGCCGCTCCTCGCTGGCGTCGAGTTTTTCGCGGGCGCGGATCAGGTTCGCCTCGAGCTGCTCCACCCTGGAGATCTGTTTGTACAGAGCCCGCCTGAAAGTCTCCTCGTCGCAGACTTTGCAGCTGTTGACGAAGTCGATCCGCTTCGCTTCGAATGCCTGCTTGGCGTTGTCGAGATCCTGCTGCGCCAGCTCGTAATCCAACTGAAGGTTTCTTTTGTTGGCGACCTCCCGGGATGAGGTGTTGTGGGGAAGTTCGCCACTGTAGAGCACATGACAGTCGTCCGAGATCAGGATCCCGCTCCTGTACCGACTGCCGATGGTGACGAATTTACCGCCCAGTTCGGTCAGCACGGTTTTCCCTGGTGTCGGTACCCAGCGCAGCTGGGTGCCATCCTGTTCCCAGTATCCGGGCGTGTTGCCACGCTCCCAGGGCGCGTACGCGGGGCGCTGGTACTGCATCTGGGCAGGGGATGGCTCCGGCGCGGGCTCGGACGGAGAGAGCAGGAACAGCCCCGCCAGCAGTGCGGCCGCCAGGCCACCGCCGCCGCTCACCAGCAGCAGCTTTTTTCGCTGGTCCTCACGCTCCCACTGTGCCTGTTCGAAATCCCGCTGCCGCTGTTCGAACTGGACATACTTCTCGAATATGACGCCACACTGGGTGCAGCTGACGTCCTGGCTGTTCTCGTGTCCGCACTTCGGACAAATCATGACAGCACTCCTGAGCGCCGAAGCGGGTTGGCCAGCGCCTGGCCGGAAAGGCGGTCTGGACGGCATGGGCGTGTGGCGACGGGGGAAATCGGGCGGGTTACTGTGTGTTCAGGCATCGAACGTATTTTCTTCCGTAAAAACACAGGGAAAAATAACACAGATGGGCAGGTGTTTTACGAAATTTGGGAACCCGGTTACTCGCTCAGGGGGAGAAGCGACCGAGTGACCTGGTCTATTCGGCCGGGAGGTGGCTGAAGAAGCGCTCCTCCGCCTCCCGGAAGAGCCGCTTTGCCCGCTCCACGTCATAGGGCCTTTCGGTCAAGGTTTCCGGATCCCACTCCTTGCGCGGTTCGTCCGGCTCGAAGAAATCGCCGCCATAGACGTGCAGCGCCCGGGTCATGCGGCGGGTCGGATTCAGCACCGAGTGGATGATGTCGCGGCCGAGGGTCACCACCTCGCTGCTGCCCAGGCTCCTGGCACCGGCGGCCTCGATGCTGTGCTCGGTGCGTCGCCAGAAAATGTTGTCCTCCCGTCCCGCGAACAGGCCGATGACGGCGTACATGTTGTGGTTGTGGGGCAGCAGGCTCATATAGGGCGCCCAGGTGAAGTTGATGATGGTCAGTTCCCTGGAGCGGTGGAGGGTGTCGATCCCGGCATGCGTGGGTTCGCCGAACCAAGCGGCGACTTGCGCCGGCGCGCTCACGGCGGCGGCAACCACCTCGCGCATGGCGGCCTGTCCGTCGGCCACGGCGTCGATACAGTCCTGGATGAAGCGGTCTCTATCGGACATCGAAAGTGCTCCGTGGGTCGGTTTTGCTCAAGTCTAGTTCAGCCCGCGAAGGAGCGACAGCGGTCCTGACTTTGCGAACGGCCCGTTTGGCCCTATGTGGTCCCCTCAAGCAGCACGAAATCGAATTGGGCGGCCAGTTCCACCTCCCGCCCGGTCTCGGGCCTGAAGTCGGCCAGTACCAGCGGCCGCAGCTCGGTGGGGATGCGTCGGAAGAGGAAGTCTTCGCTGTTGCGCGGCTCACCCGCTACGTAGATCTGGGTCACGAAGGGAGGCATGCCATCTCGAAACACGGCGGCGTGGATGTGCGGCGTGCGTCCGGGATAGGGCACCGGGCGGATGGTGCGGAAGCGGTAGCGGCCCTGCTCGTCGCTGTAGCTGTGGCCGAACCCTTGGAAATTCTCGTCCATCGCCACCTGACGCTCATCCCGACTGTGACGGTAGCGGCCGTTGTTGTCACACTGCCAGATCTCCACGCGTACACCCGAGAGGGGTCTGCCCGAGGCATCCAGCACCCGTCCCGACAGGTCCGCGAGCCGGCCCTCGGCGACGCCCGCTCTGCCCTGCACCCGGGTCAGATCGTTGTCCCGGTCGAGCAGGGGCAGATCGGGATAGAAGGGACCGGCCGTCTGTCTCGGGGTCAGCAGTCGCTGCGCGCCCAGCGCGGGCAGCGTCAGCAGACCGGCCGCGCCACCCAGCAACAGTTGTCGGCGTCGTCTGTCGATGGTGTCTGCCATGATGGACCTCGGGTGTAGCGGGTTTCTCCACCTACGACCCTGCCATTGGGGGCGTCGTTCGATGCATTATTCCTTTGTGTTTAGCAGGAAATAGCGTGCGCGTGAAGCTACAAAGGCAGGGGAGTTTTTAGTTTTTAGTGTTGAGTTTTGAGTTGTCGGCGCCGCATTGATGTTTCGTTGCGCTCATGTTTCGCTTTCTGCCACAAGAGAAACTTGCGACATAACGAAAAACTGTGAGCGAAGCGAACTCATACACTTAAAACTAAAAACTCAACACTCAAAACTGCTACGAATCGCCGCATAAAGGATCCGCCCCTGCCGCTTTGATACAGGAGTGCTACACGTCGTCCGGCACGAACTTCAATACATTGCCGTTGATGCAGTAGCGCTTGTGGGACGGCGGCGGGCCGTCGTCGAAGACGTGTCCCAGGTGGATGCCGGAGCTGGCGCTGCGCACTTCCACCCGATGCATGCCGTGGCTGTCGTCCTGGTGCAGGCTGAGGGCGCCCTCCACCGGGTTGAAAAAGCTGGGCCAGCCGCTGCCGCTCTCGAACTTGGTGTCGCTGCGGAACAGGGGGGCGCCGGTGATCGGGTCGACGAAGGTGCCGGGGCGCTTCTCGTCCAGGTGGGAGCCGGTGTACGGACGCTCGGTGCCCTGCTCGAAGGCGATGCGCTGCTGCTCAGGGGTCAGCAGCTGATAGCCGAGCCACTGCCAGAAGCGAGCCTGGTCACCGTTGTAGCCGGTATAGCGGGTGACCTCGCGGCCCTCCTCGAAGAGCACGATGGTGGGGGTGGCGAAGAGCGGCTTCTCCAGGCTCCAGCCCTTCGGCGGCTGCGGACTCAGGCTGCGCGCCACCGCGACCGGCGATTGCCAATGGTCGAGCACCTCGGTCTTGAACTGTTTGCAGTAGGCGCACTCCTCGGCTTCGAAGACGATCAGCTGGCGCTGCCGGTCGAGGGCCTGAGGGTCGAGTTTCATGGACATGGGGGACTCCTGCTTGGCGGGTGATTGGGCTCCGGGATAGTCGACACCGGTACCGCCCAGGCCGCAGTAACCCTTGGGATTCTTGACCAGGTAGTCCTGGTGATACTCCTCGGCCGGGGTGTAGTTGTCGAGGGGGGCGATATCGGTGGTGATCTTGCCGTAGCCGCTACGGCTCAGGGCCTGTTGATAGCGGTCGCGGGTCTTCAAGGCAATGGCCTGTTGTCCCTGGCTGTGGGTATAGATGGCGCTGCGGTAGTTGGAGCCCATATCATTGCCCTGGCGGTCGCCCTGGGTCGGATCGTGGTTCTCCCAGAAGCCGATCAATACCGATTCCAGATCGGTCTTTGTGGTGTCGAAGGTGACCTTCACCACTTCGGCATGGTTGCGCTTCTCGCTCATGCCCAGGCGCAGCCGTGACTCCTGGGCCAGGATCTCCCGATAGCTTGCCTTGACCTCGCCATTGGCGTAACCGCTCTCCACGTCGACCACACCCGGCAGAGCCGACATGCGTTTCTCGGCGCCCCAGAAGCAGCCCATGCCGAGGACGATGGTGTCGAAATATTGATCTGCGTCTGTTTCGACTTCGCTTTTTTCCGACAATGCAGGGATGCTGATGGCCATCAGCAAACCCGTACAACAGAAGGTCAGCCAGTTAGGAGTCTTGAAAGAGATTTTTCTGCTCATGGTCGTTTGCTCTCAATCTTTCACATTGTATGACTGTCATTCTAAGTCAAGTATCCTAACGAAGTGATGGAGGAAGTATCACGATTTGTTCACGTACAGGGATCTGCGGAAGTCAACTTCCGGTGTTGGGTGGTTGCAAATGATTTCGGGTCGGATTGTCCATGAGATGGTATTGATTGGGCTGACTCTAACCGAATATGAATAAAATTCCCATCAAGGAATAGCGATCCTCCTTACCTTGTCATTTGTATGAAAAATGGAATAATGCCGTGAGCCATTCAGTAGACACAACGCCCTCAACAGTTATTAAAGTTTAATCCCCTCACCAGGGAAGTGCATGGTCAAGTAAGGAAGCCGTATGTCCCTCAATTCTGTTCCTGTCTCTTTGTTTCGTCGATTCGTCATCGCCGTATTTTCATTTTCGTCACTCGTGATATCGGGTTGCGGAGGTGGTGGCGGCGGTGACAACAGTGACGACTATTCATCGCAGGTGGATTACAGCGGCATCACCGATGCGGCAGCTCTGGACAGGGCAAATGCAAGAGTATTTGCAGGGATAGTCATAGGTTCGGGTGAATCGACGGTGATGATGTCCGGTAGAGACTCAACTGACGAGGCCGTCAAATCATTTAACATCATTGAGCTAACCAAACGAATATCCACTCATGTCGGGACCCTTGAATGGTTGCAGAGTCGCGGCACAGCCTCACGAATATCAGTTGATGAGTCAACAGCCTGTGATAGGGGGTACGTACATGTCAGCGGGGAACTCGAGGACGATGGGACCGGTTCTCTTCATCTTGAGTTCAATGAGTGTGAATTGACAGGCGTTACATTCTCGGGAGTCGCACTCTGGACCATCATCGTAAACGACCAGTTCAGTTATGGGATCACCAATTCAAGCTATCGGTTTCCAAGTCTAATCGTCACTGATTCTTCACGATCGTACGTGATCGGCGGTACGTTTCATGACGTTATCAACTCCTCTAACGAAGAGACAATAACCAGTAACATGGTCGCGCGTGATCAGGTGACAGGTAAAACGACCATGACGTCGCCCCTGGTTTATGTGGATAAAGCAGACTATTACACCTATCCCACGACCTATACGGAAACCATCAGTGGAAGAGTTTATCACTCCGACTATGGCTACGTGGATGTCTCGACGATAACCGATTTAAGTTTTGATTCACTCGACGCTAGCTTTCCATTTGCCGGTGAGCTGCTCCTCAGTGGTGCAAACGGCACGCTCGTTAAAGTCGATGCGCTCTCGGATACCCAGGTAAACCTTGCATTGAGCGCCGATGGCGACGCAATTTACGAGTCCTGGGTGACGCTCCAGTGGTTGGAGCTCGATAGTATTTCCGAGGACAATAATGCGCCGGTTGCTGACGCGGGTATCGATAGATCAATGCAGACGGGGCTGACCTATCAGCTTGTCGGAAACGGGACGGACCCAGACAATGATTTTCTCACCTATCAGTGGAGTCTCGTCAGTGCGCCATCCGGCAGTCAGTCCGTTCTCTCGGATACGTCGAACATTTCACCGGCGATAACGCCCGATCTCGAAGGTGAGTATCTGGTATCACTCGTTGTCAGTGATGGGATTTCGGCAAGTGCGGCGGATACGATCCTTCTGACAGCGACTAATGGTGGTTCAAATGTCGGTCTGCAGGCATGGACGACCTATCAAGGCAATCCAGGGCATACCGGATATGTGCCCTTGAATCTCGACCCGGCGAATTTCTCGGAGCGCTGGGTTACCACTTTCGCAGACAATTCGGCTTTAAATCCGGTAACGGCAGCGGACGGCAAGGTTTTCGTTTCGGTCAGCCTCTATTATGAAGATCAAAAACTCTACGTTACCGACGCTTCGACCGGTGCGATCAACTGGGATGTGAGTTTCGGTGTCATAAGTTCGATCAATCCTCCTGCCTATGCCAATGGCAACGTCTATGTGCAGACCGGTGGTGGCGACGACTCCTTTCTTTGGGCTTTTGGGGCGGACAGCCAGCAATTGACCTTCAAGAGTTCCTACGTAAACCAGGGTTCGAGATACTATGCTCCGACACCATACGACGGGAATGTCTATGTGGCAGGTGGCTACGGTGGAGGAGCCTATGGCTTCGACGGAACTGATGGTGGCGAAGCGTGGTTCGTGGATTTGAACCAGTACGACGAGTTCACTCCGGCGGTCAACAATACTTATGTTTT
Organism: Sedimenticolaceae bacterium; assembly: GCA_050300835.1. Lineage (GTDB taxonomy): Bacteria > Pseudomonadota > Gammaproteobacteria > Chromatiales > Chromatiaceae > Thiodiazotropha. The sequence continues at coordinate 27,734 of JBNKYJ010000028.1, read as the reverse complement.
CGCCTATACCGGCAACGATGATCCGAAATTGTCGGTGATCGATCGGGTGATTGGGAATGTCGCCTTCGAGATAGCCGACCCGAACTTCATCTGGAACGGCTGGAGTATGGATGTGGCTCCGGTGATCGGCGAATACAATGACATCATCGTAGTGCAGGCTGGGCGCCTGCTCAGCTTCGACCTCGTCGGACGAGACATCGGGTGGGAATTGTCTGGTACCTTTGCAGGCCAACCCTCGGTTGCCAACGGATTGGTCTACGTCATTAGTGATGGCGGTGTGGAAGTCCGGGATGAATCCAATGGCGGTTGGATGTGGGAATGGTCGCCGACCAGCGGCGTGATCACGAGTAACCTGATTGTCACCGACAGTCTACTTTTTGCGGGGTCGAATACGACCACCTATGCGGTTGATTTGGCAACACATCAGACGGTGTGGAGTTATACCGCAGGCGGCCACCTGACACTCAGCGATGAAGGTGCGCTTCTGATTGCCACGAAGGATGGACGCTTGATCGCGATCGATGTCGAAGGCGATAGCGATGGCGACGGTATGCCCGACTGGTGGGAACGCAAGTATGGCTACGATTCCACAAACAGCGGTGATGCGGCGAACGACGATGACGGCGACGGCCTGACCGCGCTTCAGGAGTTCCAGGCCGTGACAGATCCCTTCGACATCGACAGTGACGATGATGGTCTGTCAGATGGCGAGGAGGTGAATACATACTTCAGTGATCCCAGAAAAGTGGATAGCGATGGGGATGGACTGAACGACAGTGACGAGGTCAACCTCTATTTTACCTCACCGACCTTGCCGGATAGTGATGGCGACACCCTGAGCGACGGCATGGAAGTCAACAGCCTGGGGACCGATCCCAATGCGGCGGATACCGACGGCGACGGAATGGATGATGCGTGGGAGACGGCGAACGAACTGAACCCATTGGCGAACGACGCGAGCGGGGATACGGATGGTGATGGTCTCATGCATCTGCAGGAGTTCGGGCAAGGCACCAATCCGAACGATGCGGATACGGACGACGATACCCTGGATGACGGTACCGAGGTCAACGTCACCGCGACCGATCCGTTGGATGAGGACAGCGATGATGACAGGATCACCGATGGTTGGGAGTACAGCAATGGATTCAACCCGCTGGATCCCTCGGATGCTGTTGAGGACGCCGACCTGGATGGCTACACCAACCGCAGCGAATTCTTTGCCGGAACTGATCCGAACGATGCACTCTTCTTTCCTGCGGTGCTGAAGTGGTCGACTTACCAGGGCAATGCCGGGCATACCGGTTATGTGCCCCTGACACTCGATCCAGCGAACTTCAGCGAGCGCTGGACCACCACCTTTGCGGGCAATCCGGCGTTGAATCCGGTGACAGCCGCAGACGGCAAGGTCTTCGTCTCCACGGATCTCTATTTTGGTGATCAGAAGCTCTATGTAACGGATGCGGTGACGGGGTCAATCACTTGGGAGGCGGCATACGGCAGCATACATAATGTAGGACCGCCGGCATATGCGGACGGAAAGATCTTTGTGCAGACGGGCGGACATGGGGACTCCTTCCTCTGGGCATATGATGCGGACACCCAGCAACTGATCTTCAAGCGTTCCTATGAAAACCAGTGGTCCGAATACGCTGCGCCAACACCTTATGCCGGCAGCGTCTACATGGGTGGCGGCTACTATGACGGTTTATACGCCTTCGATGGGACCACTGGTGCTCAAGAGTGGATTATAGGTCTCAATCAGAATGACGGAATTACGCCGGCTGTGAGCGATGAGTACGTGTTTGCCTTCAACGCAGATTATGTATCGAAACTGTCGGTGATCGACAGGGCATCGGGCAACGTTGCATTTGAAATTGCCGATACCACCTCCAGTTGGAGCAGCTGGCGTATGGACGTGTCACCGGTGATTGGCGGCTTCAGCGACGTCCTCGTAACGGATGGCGGTCGTCTCATCAGTTTCGACCTCGACGCGCAAGCCATCGGTTGGGAATATGACAATAATGCTTCCGGTCAACCGAGTCTGGCCCAAGGGTTGGTCTACGTAAAGAGCAACGGCAGCGTACAAGTGCACCATGAACGGGACGGAAGTCTCGCGTGGGCGTGGACCCCATCAATCGGGAGTGTCACCAGCAATCTGATCGTGACAGAGAACCTGTTGTTCGCGAGTACCGATGAGGCCACCTATGCTGTCGATCTCACGACACATACAACGGTATGGAGTTATGACACGGGCGGACATCTTGCGTTAAGTGACGAAGACGCGCTCTTTATTGCCACTAGTGATGGCAGATTAATCGCAATCGATCTGGGTATGCAATAGACTGGATTTCATAGCGTGCAGGCGCTTTGGCCAAGGTGTTGAACTGCCTGCACTGAGGCATGGATCGGTGGCGGAAACCCTCAGGGGGATGAGAGTTCATGTTTTGAGCAGGGTGGAGCCCCGCGGATGAGGTGCCCCTGCTCGGGCAGGTATCCGCGTTATTGCTGGCGCGCTTCGAATCGCCGCTGGTGCTTCATCACCTGCATGTTCGCCCGCTGTACCGAAATCCCGGCTATCGCCTCCTGGTCCGGAATCGTCAGTACGCACCCAGTCTTGATCAGGTTGAGGTTGTCGTCGATGAAGTGCTCCCGGTTGGCTTCGAACAGGGCGAGCATCACCTGCTCTCTGGTGGCACCGCCGAAGTCGAGTTCAGCGGCGATCTGCTGTAGGCTGCGGCCTTCTGGCACCGGCCCGTAGATCCGTTCCGGATCCGTCAGCTGGGCGCTGGTGAAACGGGCCGTACAGGCGCGTCCCTCGGCCATGTACTCGATCGCTTCTTTGCTGTCATCCCATAGGACCTTGGCAGCCTGTTTGAAATCGGGGTATGAAGCGAGTGCGGTAGTGGCGCTGTCCGGGACCTCGGTAAGGGTGAGCCGCAGGCTGTATTTCACGCGGATGCAACCGTCCCTGATTTCGAGAATGCCGAATTCGATCCCAAAGCCGAAGTGCCGTTCGATGCGCTCATTCATTTGCTCGATCAGCGCCTCGGCGATGGCACGTTGTTCGGTAACAGGTGCGCGTCGGATCGGCAGCACGTTTCCCATGATCAGAACGTCCAACTCCCCCAGGGGTATACTCTGTGTGGTCATCTTCCTGCTCGCACTTGATGTGGCTTCGCCCGCTTAATCTTCGCGGACCTATGGTGAACACTTTAACGAAGTGTAGCCTTCAGATCGGCCTCTGTTCTCTGCTGCGCAGGCTCATGGATAAATTCGATCAGTTGATCGGCGTGCTGCTTGAACAGTTTCAGGGTGGCGTGTTTCGCGCCGGGGATGTCGAGCACCCGGATCGGTTGCTGTGGTGTGGCGCTGGCCGCGATCAGACGCATGTCGCTGATCGGCACCACCGGATCATCGGTGCCGTGAGCGAGCAGCACCGGGCAGCGAATGTGGGCGATGCGATTCATGGGGGCGTTGTCGTCGAAGCGATGGCCGATGACCCACTGGATATAGACGATGATCAACGGTCGCAGGAACCGGGGCAGCCAGGGGCGGTCCAGATGGCGACTCATCACCAGCCTGGGGTGGGCGAAACCGGAGAGTCCGATCACCCGGTCGATATCGTGCCGGTGCGAGGCGGTGAAAATCGCGGCGGCGGCGCCGATTGAATGGCCGAACACCACGAGCCGGTGGTCGGGACGGCGTTCCCTGATCCAGTCCAGAACCGTCTCCAGATCCTCCGCGAAGCGGGGCAGGGAGGAGAAGCTGTCGCCGTCGCTCCTGCCGTGACTGCGCGCATCGTAGAGCAGCACATCCATGCCCGCCTCGTGAAAGGCCGGCGCCAGCGGCAGCATCATCTCGGCATTGGCGCCCCAGCCGTGGACCACCACCAGTGTCGTACGACTCTCCCGAGCGGGTATCAGCCAGGCGTAGAGGCGCTTGTCCCTGACGCCTGTCAGCCAGTGCTGGCTGAAGTGCAGTCCGTAGTGATCCGGTGTGGTGCGCTCCGCCACGCGTGGCGCGCGGTAGACGAGGTGCAACACTATCGGGAAGAGCAGCACCAGGCAGAGTGGGACAATCAAGAGTGTGGCGAGTGGGTGCATGACCATGGGTCGGGGGAATTGAACTGAGGCATTCCCATGATCGCATTGTCACGCTTCAAATACGAGTCGTGGACGAAAATTTCAGTGTGAATCTGAAACAACTGAATGATGAGCAGGTCAGGCGCCGCCTGACTCGCCGAAAGACAGTATCTGACGGTTTCTATGCGTTCAGGCGGTTTTGCGGTCTCCGGGTGCGGTGAACATCATGATGGCCTCGTCGCTCTTCTCCAGCATTTCGGGCAGGTGGGGGGCCAGCGCCTGGGCGCGCAGACCCGTGGTTACCCAGGCGGTGCGCTCGATGGCCCACAACATCTCGTCCAGCGTATAGCCGGCAAGTTGACCCCGTGCGATGGCGAGTGCGATATGGACGATGGCCACGTCGTGCTCATGGTCCTTGGCCAGATGGGGCTGGTGGTGATGCAGCGCCACGCTCTGCAGACCTTCGGGCAAGCCCCAGGCCTTGAACAGTTCGGCGCCCACATCCGTATGGCTGAAGCCGAGAACGTCCTGCTCGGTCTGGGCCAGGATCCACTCGTCGCCGCCGGTGATGTAGAGGATGTCCCTGGCCTTTTCCGGCAGTGTGAGATAGATCACCAGCCGGCCGAGGTCGTGCAGCATGCCCGCCACGAAGAGCCGATCGGTATGCAGGGTGTCGCACTGTTCGGAGATGGCCTGGGCCAGCACGCCGGTGATGACGGCGTGGCGCCAGAAGTCGGCCATATCCACCAGATCGGCCGGGATGCCGGTGAAAGTCCGCATGGCGGTTGTGGCCATGACCAGGTTGCGTATCTCCCTGGCGCCGGCGATGGTCACCGCGCGCTGGATGGTATCGACCTTGGAGGGCAGGCCATAGAAGGAGCTGTTGACCAGCCGCAACAGCCTGGCTGAAATATCGGCGTCGTGGGAGATCAGTTCGGCGAGACTGGCGGAAGTGTAGTCGCCTTGTGTCAGTAAGTGGTTGATCTTGATGCTGACTTCAGGAAGGGAGACGAGTCTGTCGATATCTGAAACCAGGGATTCCGGGGTCATGTCCACGATAGTGCTCCCTGAAATGTTGTTGCTGTCGGCGTCTCGACCATCTTGCGCGGCCTGCGTCGGCGGGTTGGGCGATGCCGTGTCCAATCCCGCATCCGAGCGGTTGGCGGCGTGCGCTCTGTACCCGGCGGGACGTGGTGTTGAGCCTTCGGGATTATCTACTTATTTCATTACGAGTTTAGGCAGGGTCTCCGGTCATGGCAAGCCGTCCCGGGTGCTGTCCGTCACGCTCTTTAGCATGACTCATGAATCGGTCGGCAATAGGGATCCCCGCTATCGGTCATGGTGTCGGTTGGCTGGAATTGGGGAACCTGGCCATTGCGGATTCGCATGTCGGGCCGGAGCCCTATCCGCTAGTTTGAATACTCCTTTGCCATCGAGTCGGGAGAGTGATGTGACGCGTTTGCTGGGTCGATTGGTTCCTGGCGTACTGCTCGTGATCGGGGTTGTGGCCATGGCCGTGAGCAGTCTGGTCGGCGGTGGCGTCAGTGCCATTATCGGACTGCCGCTGTTTGTCATCGGCTTTGTCTGGCTGTTGTTTCCCCGCTGTCGTCGGCACAGGCCCGAGTAGCGGCTACCCGCTCACGTATCAAGCTGCTGCCGCTTGGCGCCGCACAGACCGACCCGGCTTGATTGAGCGGGTCTCGATGTGTGGATTTCGAGGCGGTCGCGCCGCCCTCGGCCTGGACTAGTCTTTGTCCGTGGCGAGCTTGGCAACCAGGTCATGGAAGGCCATCTCGGCATTTTCAAAGGCGACCGAGATCTCCTCGATGGTGGTATGCCCCTGCTTGGCACCCTTCAAACCCTTCGCAATCTCGGTCATCAGCTCGGTGATGATAGTCAGTGCCTCTTCTCCACCTGCGCTGTGGGCCTGGGTCACGGCATCGGTGATCTGATCGTTGACGGAGGTGGGAAACGCCATCTCGTACTTCTCCTTTTTGATAGTGGACTACAGAAAAGTCCCGGCAAAATATATCCCGATTTCATGGCACTCTGATGACCGCGATTCTTAAAAGGGTAAATGGGTCACAAACCTATGGTGCAGCGCGCGAGGCTGTCTGTTCCGGCTGTGAGCGAGCAGATAGACATCCCGTATGCGGCGGGCAGCTCGGGACGTCGCGGGTTGGAACCACTCCCGCATCCACCCCGCAGGCCGGCTAAAGCTGGTACGGATTACCGGGCAGAATCTTGTTGAAGGTTCTCTTGAGGCGTCGCTGCTTCATCAGGTTCTTGGGGATTCCATAAGCCTTCCAGACCGTTCCCTCGTGCGTGATGAGACGACACTCCCCGCCCCAACCCTCACGATCGGTGCAAAGATAACCGTTATTGTCGATGGACCAGGTGCCGCGCTCGGGTTGACTGTCCCTCAGCTGTCGGAAGGTGCCGTCGGTGGCGAAGAAGGTGATGATGGGAAAACCCTTGATGGCGTGTACGGCCTCCACCGTATTTCCGCTGAGAAGTTCTGAAACCTCTTCGCCGGAGAGTTCCGCTGCCGCGGCGGGGAAGGAAATGGATTGAAAAAGCAGAAGCGAGATAACGCTTGCGGCTGCACGGCAATGGGATCTGTAACGGACATCCATGGGAACCTCCCTGGTTCAGTCAAACAATGAAATCATCCTGTTCACGCGATTCAAAAAGAGACCGGCGGCTCATTCGAATGCTGGCCTGGCGAGGTAAGGGGCGATCCGATCCGCCAGCCACGTCCATCCTTCCAGGTCCACATGCCGCTGGTGACGCGTGCATTCAAAACCTAGCAGAAAAGTGAACATCCCACATCTTGTCCAATGTTGTCAGACAAACGGATTATGAGGATGGTGGGATACGTCAGGCCGGATTCGAGTGGTGTCGAGTGCTGATGTCTGCAGGGAGGATGACGACTGCTCTACGACACATGCAATCCAAGCAGCGTTTGCGATGTGAATTCCGCCAGCTCGCGAAACAAGCGCTCCGCCCCCGCTTCCTGTTGCTCCTGTTCGAGTCCCAATAGCCTGTCGATCCGCTGACGCAGGTGTTCGGCACTCGCCCGATCGGCCCTGTCGCCAAGGTGTTCGAACAACAGTTCATGGGCCCGCTTGCGTTGCATGACCTCGATGCCGTCCAGGATCTGCCGGTGCGAGGTGCCCTCCCAGATGGCCAGGATCATGGCCTCGCGGAACCAGCGCTCGACAGGAAATTCGCTCAGGATGCCGAGCGCGCCATGGGCCTGCATCGACCACTGGCTGACCTCGAGGGCGAATTCGGCGGTCTGGTATTTCGCCAGGTGGGCCAACAGTCGGAACAGGTGGTAGCGCGGTGAATAGGGGGGCTTCTGCTGCCACACCTCCCGCAGCAGTCGTACCGACTCCCAGGCCAGCGACAGATTGGCGCGCAACCTATTCATGCGCTGCTCCAACTGGCTGCGGAACAGCGGCTGTTGCAGCAGCGGCCGGCCGAACACTTCACGCTGTCCGGCGAAGAGCGCCGCTTCGTGCAGCGCCCGCTGCGCCAGGGCGACGCAGGCCACGCTGTTGGCGACGCGGGAGAGATTCAGGCTCTCCAGGATCAGGTAGATGCCCTGCTCCGCCGAGCCGAGCAGATAACCCTCCGCGCCACGTAACTCGACCTCGCCGGTGGGCACCGAGCGGGTGGCGATCTTGTTCTTCAGCCGCCGCACCTGATAGTTGAGGCCGCCGTCGAGGCGGCGGCGCGGGACCAGGAACAGCGCCAGTCCGCGCACCCCGTCGGGCGCACCCTGGGGGCGGGCGGCGACGATGGCCAACTCGGCGCCGACGTTGCTGGCGAAATATTTGTCGCCGTCGAGCAGCCAGTGATCCCGCTCCTGTCGGGCGCGGGTCTCGACGCTGCGGCCCAGGTCGGATCCGCCGCCGATCTCCGTCATCCAGGTGGCGCCCTGCCACACCGAGTTGTCCCGCGCGCAGAGCCGGGGGAGATAAGCGTCGCGCAGGGTCCCGTCGCCGTACTTGGAGAGGCAGAACGCGGTGGCCATGGAGACGGTGTAGGGGCAGTAGAGGCCGGGGTCGTAGTAGGCGGCGACATGACCGAGACGGAAGAAGGGGAGCAGGTCGTTGTCTGCGAACACACGCCAGACGATCCCTTCGCGATAGCCACGTCTGAGCAGCACCCCATAGTCCGGTTCGAACTGAATCAGGTCGATCCGCTCGCCGCTGCGCTCGAACATCCTGAGCCAGGGCGTGCCGGCCCGGTCGATCGATGCGGAGATGGGGCTGCCGGTACGCTCCCACCACTGCTCGTACTCGGCGAGCCGGGTTTCGTCACCGACCGGGTCCAGTGCTTCCCGCAGCAGGGCGGTCGGCGATGCCAGCAGATCTTTGCTCATAGACACTCTCCATTGTCATGCACAAGCGACGCTGTCAGCGCAGGTCAGAGTCGCTTGATGCGCAGGTTGCGGAACTGCACCACCTCGGTGTGGCACTGCAGTCCGATATAGCCCTCCTCCCGCTTGGTCGTCCCTTCGGCCGCCTGGTCGAAGCTGAGCAGCGGGGAGAGTGTGCCGCTCGAGACGAGTGAGCCGTTGATCCTCACCGCGATGTCCCGACCCTGCACTTCGATCTCGCAGCTGTTCCAGAACAGGGCGCGTCCCGCGTCCCTCGGCGGTACCGCCTTGGCCGCCCACAGGCGGGCGGGAAAGATGCCGTAGACCGCGCCGGTCTTGTGCAGCGGCGAGCCATGGATGCCGTGAACCCCGTCGAATCCCCCCTCGTCGATCTGCACCTCGATGCTGGAGTCGTAGAACGCGGCATCGAGGACGATGGGTTCCGGCATGCGCAGGAAGATGCCGGAGTTGGCGTGGATGTCGAAGGCGCGCCAGTCGAATCGCAGTATGAAGTCGCTGAAGATCTCACGGCTGTAGCGGAGCACGCCCAGGGCTGGCGTGGTGTTGTCCACACCGGCGCCCAGGATGGGATGTTCCGGGTTGAAGACATCGAAGAAGTTGCCGCTGCCGCTGGCGACGACCTCCCAGCCGTCGGCCGCCATGTCGCCGCTGTAGAGGGTTTCGAACTCGGGGCTGTCGTCGATCAGCGGCTGTGACCGGTAGCGGTCGATGATCGATTCGGCGATGCGTCGCGACAGCGCGATGCCGGTGAGTACCGGGTTGGCGGAACCGGCGGTGGGAAACAGCGACTGGTCGACGCAGTAGGCGTTGCTGACGTGGTGGAAGCGTCCGAACAGATCGGTGACCGACTTGCGATAGTCGCTGCCGAGCCAGAGGGTGCCGCTCTCGTGGTAGGTGGTGCCGATGCCGTCCGGTCCGCCACCCATGTACTCCACCGGCGCGCTGTCCTGGATGCGGATCACCTCCAGGTTGCCGTTCTCTATGCGGAAGTCGGGACGGAACAGGGGCGAGGGGGGAGGACCGGAGAGGACCGAGCCCTCGGCATCGAAACTGGCGGTGTGGCAGGGGCAGGAGAATCGGCCCTGCCCATCGGACCAGTTGACGAAGCAGCTCTCATGAGTACAGGTGCCGTCGATGACGCGGAACTCCCCGTTGAAGCGGCCGATGAAGAAGCGCCCGCTGGCGGTGCTCTCCATGTGGTAGCTGTCGTCGGGGATCTGGCCAAGCGGTACCTGCGCGAGCACCTCGAGCGCTCCCGCCGGCGCGGGCCCCGAGCCGCCCGCGCTGCCCGACTGTTCGACCAAGGCGTCGATGAAGGCGAACGCCGCCTGGTCCTGTGCCGCCCACAGCGCGTCGTCGTCGTCCGTCTTCGCCAGGTGCAGGTAGGCCTTGGGGATACGCAGTTCCTGGCCGGCCTCATCATAGAGATCGTCTCCGCCGCCGCCGAAGGGGTTGACGTTCATCCAGCTGACCTGGGGATTGCTGCCGACGGGACTGGTACGGTCGCCGAAGGTCTCCCCCACCGTGCGGATGCCGATCACCACCCGGTCGTTGCCCAGGCCCTGTTGCGCCTCCAGCATCGATTCGTAGTCCTCGATGTTGGGCGCCATCTGGTAGAGGAAGCGCTCCGGATCGCGGCTGGCGCCGGGAAACATGGGCACGTCCATGTTGGGGGCGGCGTAGCACTGAAAATGGAACTGGCCCGTGCCGCTGCCGGCGGTGGCCGCCGAGCCGTTGATCTGCAGGGCCGCGGTCTTGATCCGCAGCGGGTCGGGCGGCGGCAGGTCGAGCGCGCTGCGCTTGACGCGCCAGACGAAGTTGCTGCGGGCGTGAAACATCAGATTGCGCCCCATCAGCTCGCCGTTCAGGTTGATCGCCTGCGGCCGCGGAAATGAGTTGAGGGCCAACCGCGTGGAGTTGATGGTGTTGCCGGCCAGAATCACCAGGGCACTCGACTTGAGCGTCAGCCGCACCACCCGCGCCCGGCTGCGGTCGTGCGGCGCCGAAGGGTCGGCCAGGGCCACCACCACCTGCTGCACGCGTGCGTTGCGGGTTTCCAGTTTCAGCACTTCGGCATGGGGCACCAGGAACAGCCTGCGCAGGTGATCGCCGGCGCTGCCGATTTCGCAATCCTCGCGAATGGAGTCGAGCAGCAGGGGCAGGCTGCTGAACTTGTCGAAGCTGAACAGGCCCGATCCGGGCGCCTCCCCCTGGACCGCGATGGGGGGAGGCAACACTGCGTCCAGGTTGGGCACCAGCTGGTTCTCGACCACCGTCTCGGCGCGGCTCTTCAATGCGTCGTAGAGCGGGCCGTTGATGAAATCCTGCACCGGGAAGACGCCGGTCTCCAGCTCGGCGTATTCGTAGCCGCCGGCCTGGCCGGTCTGAAACAGGTAGCTCTCGATCTCCGGCGGCCAGAGCCGGTCGCCGTCGGCGTCGAGCCGCTGCATGTCGGCGGGTTGATAGCGGGGAATCCAGCCGCCCCAGAAGAGGGACTTGCCGCCGATGCAGCGGGCATGTTTGACCACCGACGACTCGTTGGACTGTCCCGGGTCGACCAGATCCCTGGCCACCAGGTCGCCCAGCGGCGTGCTGCGGCGGGTCAGGTTCTGGATGTGTTCGCTGATGAGGAAGGGACCCGACTCGAGCACCAGTATGCGCGGCGCCTGGGTTGCGTCCTCCATGCGCCGGCCCTGTTCGAACAGCTTGGCCGCGGTATAGGCGCCATACATGCCCGAGCCGACGATCACCACATCGAATTGCCGGCCGTCATCCACCGCCATCACCTCGTCCCAGGTGTTGCAGGTGAAGCGCGACAGGCCGTCGGCGGAGAAGCTGGTGTTCTGCACGTCGGGCGCCGGCAGCGGCACGCCGGAATCGATCAGTCTGTTGAGTGACATGAGGCGCTCTCCTTGGTTTCGCGTACGGAAAACACAATCCCTTAATTACGCAATGTCTTTCACCTGCAGACGGTCTTGTTGTGGTGTCGAAGCGGCGTGTTTTGCAACGGAGCGGGAGGGGGGAATGGATTACGAAACTGCGCTATTCGTAAAACGCTGACGTGCGGGATACACCTCATGCGGGAGCGCCCCCTGTACGGTCGTTGTATCGAACCTGCGTCGTTGCCGGTCAAACGATGCGACCGGCGGTGTGTGGTTGTCGAGCGCGGGAACCGAAAGCTACAGGCGGTGCTCTTGAGGCTACGCCTGATGGCGAAGCGACGTTTCCTGCGCGGTTTTTGAAGTATAGACGAGGCGCCCGATTCTGCCTGTTGGGGGGATAGGGGGCCTGGTTGATCGACCTTTCAAGGTGAGCAACCACCGATTCCACGCAATCCGATGCCGAGCCCTGAACAGGTACGTATCACCGCTTGTCCAGTTCGGGATAGTGACGAAAGATACCGTCCTCGTTGAACGGCAGCCGCCGCTCCGAAGCGAGATAGGCCGCGATGTTCGGACGCCGGGCCACCCGATCGTGCAGCGCCACCAGGCCGGGAATCTCAGCTTCCAGCGTCGCCATCATGTTGGGAAAGGCGTAGCGCAAACCGGCGATGATCTGAAACATGGACAGATCGATCGTGGTGAGACGGCGCCCGACCATATAACCGCTGCCGCCTGTGTTTCGCTGCAACACGGTTTCGAAATAGCCCAGCAGTTCGGGTGCCCGCTCGCGGACGAAATAGTCGGCGCGGCGGCGCGACTCGGGCTTCTGGTCTTCGTAGTAGAGACTCATCGCCATGGGATGGTGGGTGTCGTGAATGTCGACCACCAGATCCTCCACCGTCAGCTGTAGTTGATGCAGCCACAGACGGCCCGCATCCGAGTCGGGCGCCAGCCGCAGTCGCGGGCCGAGGAAATGCAGGATGTTGGCCGTCTGCGCGATCACCTGCCGCCCGGCGCGCAGAAAAGGCGGCGCGAAGGGCGGGCGTGAAAGCTCGGGACCCTCCATCAGGCGTAGCATTTCGTCAACGCCCATGCCCGGGCCGCTCTCGCGGGCCACATCGACATAGTCCGCAGCCGCCTCCTCGAGCGCCAGACGCACATATTCGCCCCTGCCCTGAATGCCCGGCCAGTAGTAGAGTTGATAGCGCATGACGCTCTCCAGGAAGTGAATGCGCAACCCGCCTTCACGTGGTTGAAGGTGCTGTATCGGATAGTCGCTTTGGATAAACCTTAGTTCATAACCTCCGGGCTTTAGAGGGTGATGGTTTCGGATTCGAACGGCCACGCACCCAATATCGCCGGATCGCCAGATAGACGATCAGGTTGAAAACCACCACCACGCCGGCCAGCAACCACTGAACCTCCGGTGTCAATTCCGCGGGATAGAGCAGGGGAAGCAGATAGTGCTCGATGAATCCCCCTGTATAGCCGGCGTCGCCGGCGGCGCGACGCAGCTGGTTCTCCAGCGGCGTCAGCGGGCAGGGCAGCCCCAGCAGCTCGACCGCCGCGCCCCAGGCGGCGGCGGGCAGGTGCAGCCAGGGCATCCAGCGCCAGCGCAGGGCGAACAGGCCGCCGAGGAGGACGAAGAGAACGAACGCCAGGTGAAGCAACAGGACCAGATTGGCTAAGAGCGGATAGGGCATGGCTTCCATGATCTTGGCACCGTGTGTAGGGTGCGGCTGGCCGCACCTGAACCGGCAAATAAGTGTAGACGCCGGGGATTGACGATTCCATCACGATCATGTTCCTCAGGCAGAAGCGGGTATACTCGGTAACGGAACATCCCGCCCATCCCCTCTTTTGTAAGATCGAATCGAACCTATGGAATACCGCACGCTTGGCAACAGTGAACTGAACGTCTCCGCCGTCTGTCTCGGCACCATGACCTACGGACAGCAGAACGATGAGAGGGAGGGGCACAGCCAGCTGGACTACGCCCTGGAGCGGGGCATCAACTTCATCGACACCGCCGAGATGTATCCGGTGCCGCCCCGGGCGGAGACCTTCACCCGCACGGAGAGCATAGTCGGTAGCTGGCTCAGGAAGCAGCCGCGCGACCGCATCGTTTTGGCAACCAAGGTCGCCGGTCCCCGCCGTCGCATGCAATGGATACGCGGCGGTCCCGCCGCCCTGGACGAAACCAATATCCGCAGTGCCATCGAAGGCTCGCTCGAGCGGCTGCAGACCGACTACATCGACCTCTACCAGTTGCACTGGCCGGAGCGCAATGTGCCGATGTTCGGCGGCGACCAGTTCGATCCCGCCGAGGAGACCGATGCGGTGCCGATCCGCGCACAGCTGGAAGTCCTCTCCGCCTTGGTGCAGGAGGGCAAGGTGCGCACCATCGGCCTCTCCAACGAGACCCCCTGGGGCGTGCTGCGTTTCCTGCGGCTGGCCGAAGAGCACGCTCTGCCGCGGGTGGTCTCGATCCAGAACGCCTACAGCCTGCTCAATCGCTCCTTCGAGTACGGCCTGTCGGAGATCAGCTATCGCGAGCGGGTCGGCCTGCTGGCCTACTCCCCGCTGGCCTTCGGTTTCCTGAGTGGCAAGTACCTGCCGGGCGGCGACGCCAAGGGACGCGTTACCGAGTTCAAGGGTTTCGCCCAGCGCTACCAGAAACCCTATGTGGAGCCGGCGGTGAGCGCCTACGCGGATCTGGCTCACCGGCACGGCATCAGCCCGGCGCGACTGGCGCTCGCCTTCGTCTACCACCGATGGTTCGTCACCAGCACCATCATCGGCGCCACCAGCATGGCGCAGTTGTCAGAGGATATCGATGCCTGGGAGGAGCCGTTGTCGGCGTCTGTTCAGCAGGAGATCGAGGCGCTGCACCGGCGTTATACCAATCCGGCTCCGTAGTCGAAGGGTTTCGATGTCGTCGGCCTGACGGTCAGCGTGGCGCTGGATTGCCGAATCCGTTCAGACCGGATTGGCACTGACTTAAGCCTGTTTTTCGGTGCGGCAAACCACACCCTACGATTAACTTCGGGTAGGGTGCGACTTGCCGCACCGAGTCACGAATCAAGTAGCGCAAAAATTTACGCCATTGCCTCTAGTAAGTGCCATTCCGTTGAGACCGCTTTCCACTTTCGCCATCAAGGCGCCAGGCAGCGCGTCTGGTAGAACTCCGGCAGACACTCCCGGTTCCATTTCCGGTTAATGGACTCGAAGTGCAGGCGGGCCTCTTCGCATCGGCCCTCGGCGGTCAGGATCAAACCCTCCAGGGTGTCGCCGCGCTCCTCCAGGTGGTTGGAGGGGCGCTTGGCGATCAACGCCCTCGCCGCCGCCGGCATGTCGGCTTCCGCCAGCACCATGGCTGCGTCGATCAATTTCCTCTCCTCCTGCATCTGTTCGATCTCCTGCTCTGAGAAGGCGGGGGTGTCCGCCTGGAGCGCGGGAAAGGTCTGGAACGAAGGGATCTGCCGTCCTTCGAGCGCGATGGAGCGTATTGCGAAGTGTTCAGGCGTAGCGGCCAATAGATGGCCCGCTTCATCGAATGCGCGGACCACCACCTGGTATTCGTTGAAGGCCTCCCCGGCGGTCTTGGTGGTTTGGATCTCAGCCAGCGGCAGCGCGGTGGCCTCGGTGTTCTTCCAGTAGACCGGAGTGTAGGTCGTGGTGGCGCCCGCTCGCGTGACATGCTGCAGCATGATCTGGTAGCGGGAGGCCGCGGCCACGGCTCGCCAGCGGATACTATCGTCTGTAAGGTCGGCCGGGAGATTCGTCCTGTCGGGCCAGTCGAGGGTGATGCTGTCCCGTATTGCGATCTCGAGCCTGGCATCGATCTTCGGTTCGCTGTTCGCGCTCAGCACGAGCCCTTCAACCCCCCAATCGGGTCCCTCGTGATAGAAATCTTCGGACAGCGTGGAGTTGGCGGAGCCGACGACGGTGAACGCTTTGTCTGCGGGTTTGTTCGACCACTCCGTTGTATTGATGCGATTGAGCCGCCACTCCCCCGCCGGGACCCTGAAGACGAACTCACCGTCGCTGTCGGTGGTGATCTCATCGGAACGGAAACGGTCGTTGAAGATACCAATCAGGGTGACACCGGCGGCGGGTGCGTCGTTGTATCGCACGCGACCGGCCAGATAGGACTCGCCTTGCGGTAACGGCAAGAGACCCTCCTCGGAAATCCACTCAAAGCTGTAGCGCAGGTTGTGCCAGAAGTGGCTATTCGATGCGTACAGGCGGGCGAGTCCGCTGTCGTCGGATCGGATAGTCGGCAGGCTTTCATCATCGTCATCACGGCTGTCGGATGCGTCGACGCGCTCGTTGAGTTTGATGTTGACCGAAACGAAAGTGGCCATATAGCCGACGACGATCAGACTGATGAGAAGAGAGAGCACCCCGCCGGCGATGGCGGAGGCCGTGATGGCGGTCTCCCGAGCCGGCTTACCGGCGTCGAGGTAACTGACGAAGGCACTGAGCAGAGTGACGAACGCCAGACTGGCGACGACCACGATAGGCATGAGATCCAGATAGCTCACCTGCCTCAGTGCCGGGATCAGGCCCGCCGCCAACGCGAGCAGCGGATAGATGAAGAAGCTGAGCAACGCGAAGAGCAACAGCAGGGTGAAGAAGAGCAGCGCCTTGTCGGGCCGCCGGTTGAGAATGTGGCCGCCGACGACGGTCAGCAGTGAGAGGACGAATGCCGAGAGTCTGCGCATAGCAATTCCCTTTGACGGTGGTTCCGGTCTAGTTCAATCGAGTGTCGATGATTGTAAGTGGATGAGGGTGTGATTTCATGCCAGGCGAGGAAATGACGGGATGCCTGGACCTTTAATTCTCAATCGATGCCGGCCTGCGCAATCCCCTTCTCCCGGAGCACCTCCTGCAGCACGGGAAGCGCGTCGAACGCGGCCGGGTAGCCCGTGTAGATGGCGACCTGCAATAACGCTTCCGTGATCTCTTCCACCGTGGCGCCGTTGCTCAGCGCGATTCCGAAGACGATTCTGAGCGCGCCATGACGCCCGAGCGCGGCCAGGATGCCGATACTGCAGAGCGAGCGGGTCTTCGGGTCGATGGCCTGCCGTGACCAGGTGCGGCCAAACACGACCGAGATGGCTTCATGCTCGAAAGCGGGGCTCAATTCCTTGAAGCGGCCGACAACCTTTTCGGTCTGCTCCTTACCGATAAGCTTTTCGAGTGTCTCTATCCCCTTGGCATGATCGTTCACTGTGAGGCTCCTCCGGCGATGGGGGTTGGCTTGGGCTCTGTGATATGGGGTCAGAACAGAGGGTGCCTATATGGGCAAGCGGCCGCTTTGCCGTCTGCTTGAACCGGGATGGGTGGGGCAGGGCCCCACCCAACCGGTAATCCAGATTGTAGGGTGGGTCCCTGCCCCACCAAAAGTGACATCGGTGTATATGTTGTCCGGGTCAGAGAAAATCAACTCCCCTGCGCCTTCGTCAGCCTAGAAATTGGCAAAAAAGCCCCGCGCCGCCGCCATGCAGAACGGTGGCACCAAACTGCCATGGTAGGCTTGGGCGACGGCCATGGCACCACCGTCCATGGCCCCGGCAGTCACTGCATCTGCGGCAACCTGAGTCTTGAGATTGGCAAACGCGGTTTCAAGCGCTGCAAAAGGGTCGCCTGCGCCCAGTCCTGTCTCCAGATCGAGGACCGTCAGCAGACCAGCGGGCAGACTGAACGGTTGCCAGAATGCCTGCATGGCCTGTGCGTTCATGAAATACACGGTCGGATCCTCGCTGCCGCCACACAGCAGGGTCGGTGAGGCCGGAGAGAAGGTATCGTCGTAGCGCATGTCGTTGATGCGCAAGTCATCCCGGAATCCGTAGGAGGACGCGGCGGCGACCGGCACGCCGCTGATCGGTGTCGGGACAAATCCATCCGGGTTGGCGGCCGCATCCAGGGCGTAGGCGACGCGTATACTGTTGTTGACCAGGTAGGGATCGCCGAAACCGGCCGCGAACAGGGGGTTCGACGGTATCGCCAGCATAGCGTCCAAGGTGGCATCGCCCGTCACCGGCGTCGCGTTGCTGAACAGGGCCAGCTGGGGCAGCAGGCCGCTGCCGACCAGTGTCGAGTAGGACGACCCGGGGAGCAGCGTGTCGATCCCTGACGCATAACTGGCCGAGTAGAAATCGGTGAGCGCCGAATAGACATTGCCATAGGCGTTCTGATAGCTGTTGACCATCAGCGGTATGAAGAGCGTCGAGCCGAGGTTGACACTGCCCGTGATGACGGCATCGCCCATGGCCTCCAGGGCATAAGGGCCGGACATCGGCGCCACGGCCGTGGCCGTCTGACCGAGATCCTGCAAGGCGCGCTGAGTCGCCATCGCCACATAACCGCCTTGGGAGTAGCCGGCGACGAAGAGTCTGCCGTCGTCCGTGGTAGCGGACGCCGGGATGCCGCCCAGCGCCGATCGTGCCGCTGTCAGGGCATCGAGCATATCCTTCGACTGTTGATCGGCATGTAAATACGGGTGATAGGGCAGCGGTGAGGTGTCGTAGCCGGCGTAATTGGGCGCCACGACGATATAGCCATGTGCGGCGAACATGGCGGCGACGAGTACGCTTTCACCGTTTGCGGGATTGCTGGTATCGAGTATCTGGGCAATGTTGTATGCCTTTTCGGCTGTTGTGCCATGGGCGTAGAGCACGATGGGGCGGGCGCCGCCGCAAGGCGCCGTTGAGCCATTGGGGACCATCAGGGCGCCGGTGGCGGTAGTCGATTCCCCCTGGGCGCCGACCGTTCCATAGTCGATATAGTGAACGTCGAAGCCGCATTGGGGGGTGCCGGCGAGGGCCAGCAGGCTCTGCCCGCTGGCACTGCTGTTGAGCATGGTCTCGAATACGCTGGCGGTTATCGTGGCGGAACGCGCCGGCGGGTTCTGGACCAGGGTGCCCCGCGTAGGATTGTTGCTGGTTGAGTCAGAAGATCCGTTGTTACATCCGCTGATCGCTACCAATGCGACCGCACAGAATATCCATAAAACAAACACTCTTAACTGCTGCATATAGATCCCCTTCGGTAGGTTTGTTTCATGCCGGACCCGTCAGGCGGGAGAACAACTTTCGGCATGTGTTATAAGCTCGATTTTTGCCGATATCAGCGAAAACGATCCTCATATATACCATGATGAAGTGAGAATCCCAAAAAGTGAGCCGCAGCAGCGGGCTGAGACCAGGGGCCCGGTTCAAGGAGGGCGAGCAATGGGCTTAAGGTCGTGTCAGCGAAGAATCTCCTAGGCAGCCGTTTACGCTGCCGGCCGCTGAAACAGGCACGGACCTCTCCGAATCCTGAAGCTTTCTTTGGCTGTTGGCATGAGCCGCGCCAGTCAGCCGGCAGGGGCAATGCAGTTTCGGGTGTTTCCGGCGGATTGTGCGACTGACCGCGGGAGAGTGCAGCAAGCCCCATGTCATCTCGATCTGCGGTTACATGGAATGAACGCTGGCTGCACCCTGACCTTGTCTGGTTGGTAATCTTAATCGGGTTTTCCCGGTTTTTTGCGGGCAGTGAATTGAAGGCCCAGCCAATTCATGTCAGATGCCTGAGCGGGAAAAACGCTCTGAATTGTGTCAGGATGCTCCCATGTCGGCGGTACGAACAAGCCAAACCCACCCGCTGCAGATCGCAGAAGTGCGAGCGAGCCCGTCGCACGGCCGCATCGGGGTCACCTTCTGTCCGGGAAAGCATGACCGTTTTGCCCATACGGGGGCCTGGGAGCGCGACCTCGGAATCGATCTGGACGCCGTCACCGCATGGGGCGCGAGACTGGTGCTGACACTGGTTGAACCTGCCGAGCTCGAGGCGCTCAAGGTGCCGCATCTTGGGCGGGAAATTCAAAACCTGGGCATGCAATGGCGCCATCTTCCCATTGCCGACTTCTCCGTACCCAGCGAGGCTTTCGAACAGCAGTGGTTGAAGCATGGTCACGAGATCCGCGAGTTGCTGCGTGGCGGTGACGATGTGCTCGTGCATTGCAAAGGTGGTCTGGGCCGGGCGGGTATGATCGCCGCTCGCCTGCTGGTGGAGTTGGGTGTGGACCCCGAAGAGGCGATTCGTTCTGTCCGTCGCGTGCGCAAGGGCGCTATCGAGACCCCATCGCAACTGGCCCTGGTGCGTCGAACGCTACCCATTCCCTGAGCTGGCTTTAAACCGGAGAGTGGCAGTGAACTCCGAAACACCACTGATCGATGTCACCACGATGCAGCGGGTTGGCGGGCAATTGGGCACCAACCCTGCAGGCATCTATCAAGACGTTAGCGGCCAACGTTACTACGTGAAGACGTTGGAGACTCCAGCGCATGCCCGCAATGAGCGAATCGCCGCCAGGCTCTACCAACTGGCAGGCGCGCCGACCTTGACCTATGTGCCGACGAAAGCGCCCGAGCAGATCGCAACGGAGTGGGTCGAACTCGACAAGAAGTGTATCGCGCATCTCAGCGAAAGCGAACGCAAGCAGGCCCGACGCTGGCTCGGTGTGCATGCCTGGACGGCCAACTGGGATGCCGCCGGCTTCGCTGGTGACAATCAGGGTGTCGTCGACGGCAGGGTACTGACACTCGACGTGGGCGGGGCGCTGGCATTTCGAGCGCATGGGGACCCCAAAGGCAAAGCGTTCGGTACCCACGTGAACGAACTGGATATTTTGCGAAGTGACGAAGGCAACCCACACGCCGTCATGCTGTTCGCAAGCATGAGCCCTGACGAGATCAAACAGGCCGTCATGGTAGTGGTGCGGATTTCAGACGAACAGATACGCCAGGCCATCATGGAAAGCGGTGGCAGCCACAAAGTGGCTGATAAGATGATTGCACGAAAAGCCGATATGGCTGGACGCTTGCTTGGCGATCAGCTGGTCGCGACGCCACCAGCGCAAAACCAGGATATCACTTCGGGGTCAGCGTAAATACACGCTGACCCGAATGATGCATACTCAAGTGATTAACCTATGTTCGCTTGGTCCAGTTCACCCGGAATCGGTGGGGCAGGGCCCACATCATCTGCGATTCGAGGTGTAGGGCAGGGGTCCTGCCCCACCAGAGACCTGCCTATATATATGAGCCATTCCGCCCTGATCCCGTTGCGCGTTCGGTGTAGCTGGCGTTATCACCCTGTCTCTTGCGAGAGCATCTTGACTGCCTCATTGGTTGACATGACACCGTTCGTAATCAGGCCGTAGTTCACCAGCACTGCCCGGTAAGCGTCCTCTCTCCGGGCGCGGTGACGGCATCTTTCAGCGCGTAGACCTTGAAGCCGTATTCCATCAGTGCCCTCATGTGTGAGTCTACACAGAGAGTGGCGAGCATCCCGCCCAGGATTACCGCATGGTGTCAGAGACATTTCACGCTGACACCATGCGGATGCTATACAGGAGTTTCAGGTTAATACCATGGTTGTCTGAATACATGCGAACCTAGGCTGTTTTGAATGACCATTTGAGAACAATCACAGCGGCTTTACCGAATCCGTAGCTGGTGACAAGCAGGCTCGCATACATATATATGTTGAAACTTGTAGTGCCGGTCCCGTTGGGTATGAACTGCGCTGAAGCGGGATCGAGAGAAGGAAAGATGGCAAATAAGAGGAACAGACTGGAGTTCGTGAAGGCACCTATGACCATGGCCCATCGTACGTGCCAGGGCAATATGACTTTGGTTGCGAAAAGTCCCATGATCAGTGAGGTCATGATAAGCAAATCTATGTGGCCTTGTACCAGACGCTTGTAATTACCTGAGAATATTGCCTTTACAATGCCTATATCGTTAAAGATGCCAACAATGCACCAAGCCAAAAACAGTGTCACCAGTAGCCAGAGGCAGGCGCCACGTATCAGTATCAGGTTTCCTGCGTAATCAGTATTTTGTGTCATACTCATTCCTTACCGACAGTAAATTTTCAGAAAGTGTATATCTATTTGTAGAAAGTACTTTGTTCAAACGGCACATTAAGTTGACTGCGAAGGAGATATGGCATGTCTATTGCGGATATTGATGGTGATCCTTCACATACTAAGGACCCCTGGGATGCCGTCGCTTCGCTGGGTGGTCATAGATTCTGTACGGAAGATCAGCCGCCAGCACAGCGTCTGGAGTGGCTTAAGGAAGTGGTTGGAAGGGAGTACGCCAATGTCGAAATAACACCCCCAAAGGCGCATAAACTCTTTAATGATCTCTTAATCTATCCCTGGGGAAAGGGAGTCAGGCTCTCGCCAATCAGGTCAAATCCATGCAGTCTCGAGCGGTTATCGCAGGAGCCAACGGATATTATGCATGACTGTTACTTCGCGGTAGTTCTTACCTCCGGACAGTACAGGCTCGAGCAGGGAGGACGTGAAGTATACCTGAAGCCGGGTGAAATGAGTCTCTACGATGCAACCCAGCCACACCGTATCGACATACCCAGTCAGTTTTCAAAAATTCTTGTTTCAATACCACGGCAGATGCTCACGCAGCGTATTCCAAACATTGGTAACTTGACGGCCGTAAAGATACCGACATGCCAAGGTGTGGGAGCGGTAACCTCGGGCCTGATCCGCTCCACGGTGAGTCATCTTCATACATTCGAGCAATCTCAATTTCTTGAAATGACCGAAGCAGTGATAGACCTGTTTGCCTTATCGGTTGGCCAAGTCAACAAAGGATTGCCGAACCTGACGAGGCATCGACAACTCACGCTAGTGCGCGTTAAAGGGTACATAGAACAGCACATCGCCGATCGAAAGCTCAACACTCAGGCGATTGCAGCGGGTACCGGGTTATCCGGCAGGTATATAAATAATTTGTTCAATGATGAAAACACATCATTGATGCGCTATGTGACAGTGCAGCGCCTTGAAAAGAGCAGGCGACAAATGACTAGCGCGCAGTGTGAAGGAGTATCCATAACGAATATTGCGATGCAATGCGGATTTTACAATATGTCCCATTTCAGCCGTGCATTCAGGCAGCAGTATGGGGTTTCACCAAGGCAATATAGAGCCTTAAATGACACTCACATGCAGTCAAAGTCTTCGTAGACATAAGTGCTGAGGATATCTGGCTGGTATTTGTGGAATGGCACGGAATCCGGACGAACAGATATGCCAAGTCATTCTAAAGAGCGCTGGCGGCAGCGACAGCATGGAGTCAGGACAGTATATGTTCCTCCCGGCCCGATCCTGCTTTGTCAGTTAAGCAAGGCCTAAAAGCCATATTCCCGTTCCACTTTACAAACGCGAACACGAAAGGAGTCATACCAGGCCTTTGCATTCGCTTGTGCCTGTCTATGCGAATAGTGCTCTTTCCATGCAGAAATGGACTCCAGGCTCTTCCAGTATGAGATCGAAATGCCAATCTCCTGCCGTGCCGATTCAAATCCCAAAAATCCTTCCTGTTCTGATGCCAATGCCAACATCTCCTCGGCAGTCTTGGCGTATCCATTGTCGCCCTCTGTGCGAACCGATGTGAATATGACCGCGTAGTATGGTGGCTTTGGGGTATGTGCTGGGTGCATAAGAATCTAACTGGCCAGTATATGATCAATCGTATTTGCGAGTGTACATTTGGGGGGATAAGTATCGTAAAGGGTCAGGGAAAATTTACTTTGAGCAAGGCGTTTGTTATGACGAACCTGGTCACTAGATCAACCACACCATAGTAATACTATTGAGGTAAGAAATTTTCCAATTACTGCCAATGCAACCAACAACTCCTTTGGTAACATTTGCGTTGGCAGAATACCTTGAAAGAAATTCAGACTAGAAATTCCGGGTCAGAGAGCAATATTCTCTAGTATTGGAAATAATAGCTCACTGGCCCGGATTTGCACTGCATGGCAAACCACACACGCAGCGTACCGTATTGCATTAAGATTTGATTAATGTAGACGATGTACTCTTCAGCTGCGGTGAGCGGACTGCACAATATGCATTAGCGCCATCGCCTGCACGGGAGATCCCGAGCCGGACCCCGGTTCACTTCATACCCTGGGCAAAGCACGATGAGAGATCCCTTCTCCATTCATCGATACCTGCCGGCAATCGTGGCGGTGATACTGTCGATCTGGTACGCCCAGAGTTTCTACGACACCGCCAGCCCGATACCGATCGACGCGGTTGTGGACACCGGTCCGGTCACCTTGTCGACTGGCCTGTCGTTGCCGGAAACACCGCGGACCGCGTTCAGCTCCATCGGACCGATAAAGGACGACAGAGACGACGATGCGGCCTGGAAAGCGGCCAGGCATGGCATCGCGATAGAACGGACTCAGCCGAGCCAGGACAGCCCCGCCGCTTTCATTCCTCTACCCCCGGCCCCAGCGGTCGCCAGTAACGCCTTCAGACTCTTTCAGGTCTATCTGGCGACGCAACGTTTCCGTTTGTGACCCCCATGTGGCCGACAGCAGTCCCGCACTGTGTCGGTCATGTCCAGGACAGACAATGGTGCCTGACGGCACGGATGCCTCCTGCAGGTACCGCTTCATATGCCAGACCAACCGGAGTCACACAAATGCACAAATCCTCAACACTCAAGGGGGCGCTGTACCTCTGCGTCATGCTGTTTGCTTTCGGCATGATCAACGATGCGCAGGCCGTACCCTCGTACGCCCGTCAGACCGGCCTGAATTGCGCCGCATGCCATTCAGCCTTTCCGCAGCTCAACACCTTCGGGCGCGACTTCAAGATGCGAGGCTATACCCTCACCACCGAGGACCAGGTCAAGAGCGACGGGCTCGGCATCGACTTGGGCGCGCCCTTGTCGATGATGATCCAGACCACTTGGAGCAAGATCAAGAAGACCGGCGACCCGACCCAGGACGACTCGCGTTTCGATCTGCCCTCACAGCTCTCGATCTTCTATGCCGGACGTATCTCCGACAATCTCGGCGCATTCGCGCAGATCACTTATACCACCGAAGATGACCACTTCGGCATGGATAACACCGATCTGCGTTACGCCGACAGCACAAAACTGGGCGGCAGCGACCTCATCTGGGGCCTCTCGCTCAACAACAGCCCCACGGTACAGGATCCCTGGAACAGCACCCCGGTGTGGGGTTTCCCGTGGTTCGAGGCCGGCTACGGCTATGACTACCCCGATCCGATGATCGCCTCCCTCGGCGGCAGTGTGGCGGGCGGCACCGCCTACGGCTTCTGGAACGACCATCTCTACACCGAACTGGGAGTCTACGAGGCGGCCAACACCGACTCCAAGGCCTCCGACGGCAAGGCGATCAAGGGCTCCGCGCCCTATTGGCGACTGGCCTACACGTGCGATCTGGGCGGCATGAACTGGGAGCTGGGCACCTTCGGCATGCGCGCCAAGATCCCCACCAACGGCTTCGACGCCGGCCAACCGCTGGACAAGTTGAGCGATGCCGCTATCGACGGTCAGCTGCAGTGGGTGCTGGGCGAGAACACGCTGACGATCGATGCGAACTTCGTGCATGAGACGCAGAGCCTCGACGCCACCGCGCCGGGCATCGGCAGTCAGCACCTCAATACCATGAAGGCCGACCTGACCTGGTACTCGCACCAGACCTGGGGCGCCACAGTCGGCTCCCGGGGCGCGATGTCCTCCTCCGACGCGATTGTCTATGGAGACGGCACCACCGGCAAGCAGAATGCGGATGCCTGGCAGTTTCAGCTCGACTACACACCTTGGCTGAACACCCGCTTCGCCCTCCAGTATACCGCCTACCAGAAGCTGAACGGCGAAACATCTGGCGCTTCGGATAACAACCAGTTAATGCTGGGTGCGTGGTTTTTGTTCTGAACGGGTTGAAACAGTAGAACCTGCGAGGTCAACCTGCGGGGTCAGAGTACAACCTGCGGGGTCAGAGTAAATTTACTCCGACCCCGTCTGATTAAAAAAATCGTGCCTTTCGAATTTTCCTTACTACCCTGAAGAAAGTTTTAAGATTAGTTTTT
Source organism: Sedimenticolaceae bacterium (assembly GCA_050300835.1). Lineage (GTDB taxonomy): Bacteria > Pseudomonadota > Gammaproteobacteria > Chromatiales > Chromatiaceae > Thiodiazotropha. Next base: position 2,417 of record JBNKYJ010000028.1, on the reverse strand, counting down.
TAATGTCGTCATTAAGCCTGGCCCATGAAGGAAGATTATTTATAGGTCCATCTATATCAATCCTCTCAAGTAATGCTCTCCTCTTCTGAGAAAATCTTTTGTTAATTTTATTAAGTCTGCGACCGGTTGTTCCGCTAGCAGTTGCTATGGCAGCTTTTAAGATTTCCTTTGGGTTGTTTTGCTGTTCGATTCTATTCAGGCATGGAAGATCCAATTTCATGGTCCCATTCGGATTCTCTGCGATATTACGTATCTCGTTTTCATCAGTAAGCAGCCATGCCTCAGTTTCTTGGACTGGAATTACGCAAACATAATCAATAGGAAGATTAAGAGAATCAATCTCTTCAGAAACTTGTTGCTGTCTGACTTCGGCGTTAGTGTTGTCTGAATCACGATGAATAAATACACAATTTACCATCGGTTCTAGTTCTAAGGCTGCCCTGACTTGGGCGGTTACGCTTTTCCCAACTGGTTTCGGAAGACTGGATAAGTCGGGAGCAATGCACATGGCCTCATCTGCGCCATGCTTTACGCAAAGTTGTTCTAGTTTGTCTTTTAGACCTAGATCAGATGATCCTTCGCAAATAAATAGACAATCCAGTTTCATTATTCGAAATTAAGGTTTTCTAATTCATAAAGCGTGATTTGGGCGCCAGGGGGGGTAGTTAGATAAGATAAAATCGTACCGAGTCCAACACCCCTTTCGTTTTCATCACAGCGCCATGTGGACGATAAAGGGCGGCAACGAAGTGTGTCTATAGGTTTACTGTTATCTCCTTTAACGACTGCTTCAACAGCAAATAAGAGGTCATTCTTATCTTGAAGTTGGACTAAATTTGGCGAATGTGTAGCTATAATCATCTGCCTCATTGGGTTCTCAATACTGACTTCGTCGTTTACATCAACAGCTAATTGATGAAGCAGATCAACCATTGCGGATAGCTTTGCAGGGTGTATTCCATTTTCTGGTTCTTCCATGCAAATGACGCCTTCTGATTCTGGATCTTCATTAATAATGCATAATGTTAAGAATCTGAGTGTTCCATCAGATAAAGAGCGTGCAGGTATTCTTATGCCTGTTTTTTCTTCAATCATTAAAATCAGCAACTGTCGTATCTCATCGGTTTCGACATATATGCTTCTAATTGAAACTAAGTCAGACAACTCTGCTGCGATCCTTGAATACACTATATCCTTATCATTTGAGTGAGCTAGTCGATACAAAGTAGCAGGTAAATGGTCACCGCTTGCACTTATGTGGGGATCATCTTGAAATCTGTCTGCGCCACGCATTGAGGTGGGTTCTAGTGACAGAATCCTCCACCTTTGCATCTCTCTCCTAGCTGCTAGAATAGTTGGGGTTGCAGAAGTGTTAGAAGTGGCGATGATTGTTCTGGGGGCGTTGTCTGCGGGGGCTTTCTGTGGTTTCCCGCTACTCCCGCCATCTTGGTGCACTAAAATTTCAGTATATCCATCAGTTGAGATATGGGTTGATATGTATCCTTGCTTTGCTCTCCTTTTGTTTGTTACTGCGGTTTTTCTAAACTTACCGGCGCTATGTGGGAAGGTGATCTTTTTAACTGACTCCCCTTCTGTTATGTAACTCAACGTCTCTGACTGAAGAAAAATCCTACCTAAATTACCCCTTTGGTTCGATTCTTCATATCCAATTTGTACTTCATATCTTAGGAATGTCGAGGAGGCTTCAACGGGCCGCCCAAAATCATCTTTAACGCGAGGATCGATTATCATCTCTGCAGCGATTTTAAAAGATTTGTCATGGACTATCCCGTTTGTCCAAAATAAATCTCTCAAATTGGCAGTTTCAGTATTTGATCCACGTAACTTGAGGGCTGCTTCTATTAGGGTGTTATCGGAAAGTAATGACAAAAATTGTATTGCGTCGAAAATGTTTGATTTGCCAACGCCATTAGGGCCTGCAATACATGTAAAAGGACCAAAATCAATAGAAAATCCTTTTAGATTTTTAAAACCGTCAACCTCTAGTCTGGTAAGCAAATCACCCACCTCAATATTTGACTACCTACTCACATGAAATCCCAAGATTTAACAATTAGAATGGGAATGAATTTTGATCAACTATGGAATCAGCTATCGTCCATCACATGCTTGTGAAGTGTCGCTGTCTTGAAACTGACGGTCAGAAATGTCTAAGTGCACGATTGGCAAACCGCCCCGTAGACAACACTACTTCCTTTCTCAACTGTTGTACGCTGCACGTCACCATCTGAGTGCGCTGACATACCGGGCACTCGTAGAGCGTCTGCTCGGTCCGGCTGTCCCGTTGTACACCAATTTCCGCCATCAAGGATTTACAGTGCGAGCAGTGCATGTCGTTCATCTCCGATAGATGAGTGTAGGGTGTGCCCGCTTCGCTCTGGTCAGGCGGTCGTGAG
>JBNKYJ010000027.1:0-10837 GCA_050300835.1 Sedimenticolaceae bacterium | reverse complement strand
CGATCTTCGAAATGGCCCCGTCCCAGGTCTACAAGGATGTGATCCTGTGGGATCCGCTACTGGACTGGCTCAAAATTTAACGGGCCTTGAGATACGGTGCGGCTAGCCGCACCACCCAACGACTTCCGGCTTATAACGCCTTCAGTCACTTCCCAATAGATGCCGGCAGGCCTTCGGCCAATGTCGGATAGCGCAACGTCACCCCCAGTTCTTCGATCAGCTTGCGATTGCTCAGGCGCCGCGACTCACCCAGATAGGAGAGCATGCCGGGGGTCAACTGCCACTGCGCTTCCTGCAGGCTGATCACGGGAGGTCTGGGCAGGCCGAGGAAATCGGCCACAGCGTAGAAGTAGCCGGTCATGCTGCCGGGATGGCCGTCGCAGACATTGTAAACCTCACCCGGCGTCCCGCGTGCCATCGCCGCCAGACAGATCTCGACTAAATCAAAGGTGTGGATATGGTTGGTGATCGGCGACTCGGCCTCGGCCACCATGGGGCGCCCGCTCTCAAGGCGCGCCCGTGGCAGCTTACCGGGTCCATAGATACCCGCCACCCGCAGGATCACCAGCTCGCCACCGCTGTGCCGGCTCCAGGCACGCCAACGATTCTCAGCATCCAGCCGTCGATGAGCCCGATCGGCCACAGGGGCCGGTGGCCGGCTTTCGTCGACCCACTCGCCGCCGCAATCCCCATAGACGCCGGTGGTGCTCAGATAGACCACCCGACGCGGCTGCCCGGCCTGCGCAAGCTGCTCGATCAGCCGCGCCACCCGGGTATCCTGCCGACCCTCTGCCGATGGGGGCACAAAATAGTAGAGAAGGTCCCCCGCCGTCGAGGGAAGCCCCAATACCGGCTGCTCGAGATCGACCTTCAGCGCCGGGATACGCCGCTCACGCAAGGCCATGACACTGGCATCGCTACGTACCCAGCCAGTCACTGCGTCACCCCGGATCAGGCAGGCTTGCGCCACCCGCTGTCCGATATCGCCGCAACCCACGATTGTTATCCTGTTGGTCATATCACTTCTCGAATCACGCCCATCTTAGCGTGCCGCTATTGAAATGAAATCGGTGGGGCAGGGCTCCTGCCCTACCTCCTGAGATCGGGATTGTCGCAGATCGCACGGCTTAATCCGCGGCCCATTACCCAAAAGACTTCCCGGTTTAATTCCTCAGTAAAATAGGAGAGAATTCATACCCTATACAAAACAGCGACAGAGGCCCCCCCACCTCCACGTCGACAATCAGCTATCAGTCACAAGGAGCAGGGTGCCAAATGACGTTCAAAGTGCAAGTACAACCCAGCGGTCATGAATTCAATATCGAGGCGGAAGAGAACCTCCTCGAGGCCGCGCTACGACAGGGAATCAACCTACCCTACGGTTGCCGAAACGGCTTCTGTGGCGACTGCCGCTCAGTCCTGCTGGAGGGCCAGGTCCACTATCCGGAGGAGATCCCGCCGGCGATCGAGGGACAGACCGGAGAAGCCTGCCTCACCTGTCAGGCCAGGCCCCTCAGCGACCTGATTATCGGCGTCCGTGAGATCGAACAGGCACAGGACCTGCCTCCGCGCATCCTGCCCGCCAAGGTGGACCGTATCGATCGACTCAACGAGGACGTCATTCGTCTCTACCTGCGACTGCCGGAGGGTGAGCGGCTGCAGTTTCTCGCCGGGCAATACCTCAACTTCATCCTGCCGGACGGCAGCAAGCGGGCCTTTTCCATTGCCAATGCGCCCCACGAGGATGAGTTCATTGAACTGCACATCCGCCACGTGAGCGGTGGCACCTTCACCGACATGCTCTTCAGCGGCATGCAGGAAAAGACAATTTTACGCATCGAGGCGCCTCTCGGCAGCTACTTCCTACGCGAGGAATCGGAGCGTCCGATTATCCTCATGGGAGGCGGCACCGGTTTCGCGCCCATCAAAGGGATCATCGAACACGCCTTCAAGATCGGCATCACGCGTCCCATGCATCTCTATTGGGGTGTGCGCTCGCGTGAAGACCTCTATCTGCCCGAACTCCCCGAGGCCTGGGCCGCCGAATATGACAACTTTCGCTACACGCCGGTGCTCTCCGACCCCGACCCGGATTGGCAGGGGAAGAGTGGCTGGGTCCACCAACAGGTGGTCTCCGACTACCCGGACCTTAGCGCCCATGAAGTTTATATGAGTGGCCCTCCGCCGATGATCGAGGCGGGTAAACAGACCTTTCTCGACCATGGCCTCCCGGGCGAGGATCTCTACTCCGACTCTTTCGAGTACGGCGCGGCCGTCACCAGGGAAAAGCAAGCCCAATCGGGTTGAGCTGACGCCCGACCCCGCGTATCCCACTGTCGGACTCGAATGCCTCACCCGGTCACTGGGATAGGAAACTCACTTGTGGTTTTTCTGAGATATTTCGGGAATATCTGGAAAACACAACATGTTACCGAGTTCCGCTGAACGCGCCCGACACGATCATCGCGTTCCCGCATGAAACATTCGGGTTAAACTGGGATGGAACCAGATCACCACACAAGAGTAAGACATGCATGATGTCTTCAAGGCCGTCACGCTCAGCTTCCTGATCGCGAGCCTCTACCTGCTCTTCTCCGCGACAGCGGCCTATGCGGAAATTTTTGTCCTGCACACGGGAGCGAGATTCCTCGTGCCCGAAGACCGCTTTCGCTTGGCGCTGGCAACAGCGAGCCTGGCGGCCTCGCTGCTCTGTGTCTGGGTGCTGCTGGCCACCGCCTTCGCCAGGAAATTCATCTCCCGCCTGAGGCCAAGAACCACACTCATTACCGCGCTCTATGTCGTGGGACCGATCATATTTTTGAATCAGATACTGAAACTGATCGTACTCCCGGGCATTTGGTCTTCCATCATCATGCTGGTGCTTTCACTGCTCTGGGCCAGCGTGGGCCTGCACATCATACTCGGCTACCTCACGGCAGCTTCAACAACCGCCGGGAACGACTCCTGATCCCGGCAATCTCCTCCGCATCCAGCCCCAGACTCTCCAGAAACACTTGGTGGGCCAGAGGATTCTCCCGTTCGAAGGCGGCATGCCAGCGACCCAGACCCGCCTCATCCACCCCGGCTTCTGCCAACATCGCCACCCATTGACCCACATCGACCTCCGGACCCGGCCCGGGCCTTCCCTGGCGTTGCAACAGTTCGACCACCAGTCGCTGCTGGAGGCGTAACCTCTCCATCTCCCGATTGAGCTCCCCCAGCCGCAGCTCGAGGGCGTTGGCGATCGCGTCCTCCTCGTCCCTCTCGAGGATTTCGCGGATCGCCTTGAGAGAGAGGCCGGCCTGGCGAAAGCGATCGATGCGGTCCATGCGCCGCGACTCCCTCTCTCCATAGAGCCGGTAGCCGGCGGCGCTGGTAGCGGCAGGGTTCAGCAGCCCGATACGATCGTAATAGAGCAGCGTACCCCGCGAGAGTCCGTAGCGTTTGGCAAAGGCGCTGATGGTTAGATACGGCATCTTCCTCCTCCGGAACCTCTGAATAAGTCTGGGCCAAACAGGTTGTCGCTCACCAGAGGCCGATTCAAGGCACCCCAAGTGTACTTCCTGCGGGGCGCGCATCGTACGTAATTGCCCTCTATCGCGAAGATCCGCAACGCCGAAATGATCCATTTTGGCGGCAAGCTGCCAGTCTACGACTTGTTCAGGGGTTCCCGAGTGGATCGATGGGTTCCAGATCAGGCTCGATCCAGCCCGCTTTTGCCTGGACGGAGTCCAGCCTCTCCCGACTGTAGTGGCGCAGAATCAACCCCTCGGCATCATCGACCAGCTCCCGGTTGGCGGCCAGGAACCGCTCGAAGTCATTTGCCACCTCCCCGTGCATACGCGGCGCCATGAGCCTCATGAAGGCTTCGGTGAGCGTGTGATTGTACTTCTCGGGCTCACCGAACGCGGCGGCCAGCGCCTTCACCCCCTGGCAGACCCGTTGCGTGGCCTCCCGCGGCGGAAAGTGACGCAGATGGACCCAGGCCATGCGCAGATGGCCCCGATGATCGAAATGTTCCGCACCCAGGCTCCTCTCCTGAAATCGTTTGAGATAGTCAATGTCGTTGCTCGTCATGCTGTTCCCCTCGGTTAGTTGAAGCAAGGAGAATGGAGTGTGCAGTTATAGACAGGTCAACCCTCCGTTCACGGGACAATCATTCATCGACCCACTCGCCCGGCACCCTGTTATCCGGCTGCAGCCGCTATGGGTGACGCACTCTGCAGGCAGGCTCACAGCGGCCACTCTCTCGAATCAATCGTTCACGGGCTGCAAGCATGCCCTTGCTCTGCGTTGCGACCTCTTTCCAGAGAGTCACCCTTGATGGCAAAACGCGGCTTGTTCAGGGGCATACTTGAAGCCCTGAACGCCACCTATTAGGGTATCGGGTGAGTTAGGCCCGAAGAGCAATGGACTTCGGGAACGGCCAGAATGATTTTTCACCATTCGAGTGGCGAACAGAGCGGGAGATAACGGGATGGAAGATACGACACTACTGATCTGGGCAATGCTGTTTGGCGCCATCGGGCTGGGTTACCTGACCTATGGCCGGCGTCAGAAGGCGATCGTCCCGCTGGTGGTCGGAGTGGCCCTGATCGTGTTCCCCTACTTTACCCCTAACCTCTACCTGTTACTGGCGGTCGGTGCGGTATTGGTGGCTATCCCCTATTTTATACGCCTCTAAAAAAATACCGGATTAGAGCGCCTCTACACTAACGTCGGTGGCGAAATCGTTGCCTCAGCCTGAGTCAGGGCCAGACGCTGTCCGATCGACGGCAGCGCCCGCTCAGGTTCCGGGAAAGCAAGTCCAAGACCGGCTCGGAAGCACTCGCTGGCTTTGTCCGACTCACCCAAACGGTCCAGCAACAGCCCCAGCTGTTGATAGGACTCGGGACTCGGGGCGATGGCGATGTTCGCCTCCAGGTAGCTGCGGGCCTTGCCCCATAGCTTGTTCTTGAGCGCAAGACGGGCCAGGGTCAGCAGCAGCGCCGAATCCTCGGGGTGCTGTTTCAGCCAACCCTCGGCGACTGCCAGCTGGTGAGAGGGATCATTGAGTTCGATCTGGCCATAGAGCATCACCAGTTCGCCATTCCAGGATCGGTTGAGGGTGCTTGCGATAAGGGGTTCCACCCGGGGACCGGCGTCGACCTTGAGCATCATCCGGCAATAGTCGATCAGCAGGCCCTGGTCCTGTCGCATATCCTTGGGAATGGTCTGCCAGTAGCGCACCAGACTGTCAACGTCCCCCGCCTCCTGCTTAAGCCGTTCGCGAACGAGCTGATCCTCAAGTGTCTGCAACTCCTTGTCGCTGATCACCTTACGACGGCGCAGATCGGGCAGGATCTCCTCCAGCCTCTTCCACTCACCAAGATTCAGATAGAGTCTCTTCAGCAGCATCAGCACATAGTTGTGCTTGGGGGAGAGAGAGCGCACATGCATCAGGCTGGCCAGGGCCTGCTCATATTGCTGATGGGCGAGCTGAAGCTCCGCCTGGGTCAGGCCCACCGCCACATCGGCCGAAGGCATACTCTCGTGGGCCAGGTGCAGATAGTCGTCACGACGGCCATGCTCACCCTGCAGTTGGGCGGCACGGGCAGCGGCCAGGTAGTTAAGCAGTGGCGTCTCCGATTGTCCTGCATGGCGGGTGAGATGGCGTTCCGCCACTTTCCAGCGGCCCTCCGCCATTTCCACCAACCCCCGCGTCAGCGAACGCTGGGCACGCTGGATGCGCTGCTTACGGCGCCACTCGGCGACCCGCTCCGGCATCTGCCAGAGACGGGAGATCACCCGTAGTAACAGATGCAGTAGCAGAAACAGCATCGCTCCCGCCAAGGTGAACAGGGCCAAGCTGCCTTCGACGGTCCATTCATCGTAACCGATCAGGACATAGCCAATATCCTGTTTGACAAACAGGGTGGCCCCCACCCCGATCGCGAGGGCGGCAAAGGCGGCGAACAGGAACTTCACCGGACCGCCTCCTGACTGAGGCGCTGACGTCTTGCCTGCAACTCCCGCAGGGAGCCGGAGATATCGGGCAGCAGAGGTGCTACATCTCTCTTCGCCAGTCCCTCCAACTGCTGGCGAAAGCCGGCCACGGCCGGATCGGCGGCTTCGAAATAGGTGCCGGCCCAGGCTGCCGCGGCCTGTAGATTATCTTGGTAGAGAGACTGCTTGCGCCCCATCAACGCCGCTTTTGCCGCTTCCAGTTTCAAGCGCAGATTCTGCAGCAGGAAGTAGCGCTGTTCCGGCGGCAACATGGCGCTGACAGGCTTGTCGTGGTGGCGGATCACCAGCATCGATTTGAAGCCCCGCCACAGGTCGTCGAGCACCGCCTGGATACTGGACTCATCATTCGTGGCGGCAAGAACAGACTCAGCGTCCGCGCCAGGCCGCTCGGCCACCAGGGGAACCCCCTCGTTCTGCAACGGTAGCTGATCGACCTGATCCGAAAGGGCGTCCAGTTCGGCGCTGATTCCGGCCACATCGACCTTGGGCAGTGCAGTCAGTTGGGTAATCTCGCGAGCTACCAGATCGCGGACCGGAGCCCAGCCGAGATCGCCGGTGGCACTGAGCCGCTCATCGGCCGCTTTCAGTGCCTGCAATGCCGTGGCCGGATCGCCCATCAGGCTCAACCTGTGATTCGCCACCCGCAGCAGATATTCCGCCTCGGCCACCCGCCACTGGGTCCGCTTGCCACCGAGACGGGTCTGGATTTCACCCAGGGATCGGTAGAGCTGCTCTCCCGCCCGCTTCGATTCCTCTTTCGCCGCCAGCAAGCGCTGGTGCTGCTCGTTAAGGGCCTTCTCCTGCTCGGCGATCGCCTGTTGCTGCTGCTGTGCCTCCTGCTGTGCCTGCTGCAGACGCTGAGCCAGAGAGGCCTGCTCCTGGTTGGCCTGCTGCAGAGCAGCGTCGAGCTGCGCCAAAGATTGCTCCATCTGCGACCAATAGCGGTAGCCGAAGAGCAGCCCGGCCGTCACGATCACCAACGCTAGGGCGGCCAGGATCAGGGGCAGGCGTTGGCCGCCACGTCGTCTCGGGGCATCCGAAATGACCTCGACCTCCCCTTCGATGGCGTCCTCGAATTCTGCTTCGTCGCCGGATCGCTCCTGTCCGGTCTCGTTCTCTTTGTCACTCATAGGGATCTGCTTTCCAATTCAATCAGGTCTCCAGTCTACCCCTTGTCAGGCGAGCCGTGACTCCCCTCAATGTTCACAACGCTCAATCCATTCACAGAGGCCCCTCAACAGGGCCGCATCATCGGCACCCGAAGCCTGCCGCACCTGGGTGAAGCCAAGCCCATGGGCCCGCGCCGCCATGCGTTCGCTGATCACCAGCAACGGGGTCTCTCGCAGGAGGGGCCAGCCCGATTCACCGAGCATCGCCACCAGGTTGTCGAGCACTTCCGCGCTGGTGGCCGTGGCCAGATCCACCTCGGATCGCCAGCGTTTGAGCAGCGGGGCGGGATCGGTTGCCGGCCTCAGCCGCCGATAAACCTCAGCATAACCTACTTTGGCCCCTCTCGTCCGCAGGCTGTCGCCCAACAGGGGCCGTCCTCCCTCGCCCCGTATGATCAACACCCGACGCCCCTCCATCTGCCGCAGTGCGGGCAGCGCTAGCAGCCCCTCGCTGTCGTAGCGACCGTCCGGCACCAGATCGGCGGGCAGACCGGCCTCGCGCAGGGATTGAGCCGTGGCCTCGCCAACAGCGGCGACATGTGCTGAATTAAGCCTCTTTGCCGCCAGCAAGCGGGTGGCAAAGCGCACTGCATTGGGGCTGATGAAGATGGCCAGGTCCCAGGACTGTCCCAGCAGTTCCTCTGCAGCGGTGGAATCCCGTGGGGGACCGATCTCGAGTGCCGGGAAAGCTATTGCCCGACCGCCGTGGGATTCGATCAGGCCGACAAGACCCGCTGCCTGATGCGCAGCGCGAGTGACCAGTATCCCTTTGCCCTCCAGGTTACAGGCCATGCTCAACGGAGCTTACGACTGACTCTCGTAGAGGGTCTGGAGTATGCGGTCCGCACCCCACTCCAGCAGGCGCTCTGCCAGACCGATACCCATCGCCTCGGCCTCGTCCGGCGCACCCTCAACTTCGCCACGAATGATGTTGCTGCCATCAGGCTCACCCACCAGGCCGCGCAGCCACAAGGCGTCGTTCTCCAGCATCGCATAACCGGCGATCGGCACCTGACAGCCCCCGTTGAGACGCTGATTCATAGCCCGCTCGGCACGCACGCAATAGGCTGTCTCCGGGTGGTTCAGAGGGTCAATCAGCTGATTGACCCTGGCATCGTCGCTACGGCATTCGATACCTACGGCACCCTGCCCGATAGCGGGCAAGCTCTGCTCCGGACCGATAAAGGCGGTGATGCGCTCCTTGAAACCCAGTCGAATCAAACCGGCTGAGGCCAGGATGATGGCGTCGTACTCTCCCTCGTCGAGCTTGCGCAGACGGGTGTTCACATTGCCGCGCAGCGATTTGATCTCGAGGTCGGGTCGCTGCTCTGCGAGCTGAGACTGACGCCGCAGGCTGGAGGTGCCGACGCAGGCCCCCTCGGGCAGTTCATCGATGTTCTTGTAGCGTGTGGAGACGAAGGCATCCCGTGGGTCCTCACGCTGCATGATCACCGCCAGATGCAGCCCCTCCGGCAGCTCCACTGGCACATCCTTCATGGAGTGCACGGCAATGTCCGCCTGATCGCTCAGCAGCCCCTGCTCCAGTTCCTTGATGAACAGCCCCTTGCCGCCAATCTTTGCCAACGGCGTGTCGAGGATCTTGTCGCCCTGAGTGGTCATGCCGTGGATCTCCACTTGCATGTCCGGGTGGATCCGTTTCAACTCGGCGGCCACGTGCTCGGCCTGCCACATGGCGAGGGGGGATTTACGGGTGGCGATGCGAATGGTCTGAGACATGTGGCTCCTCGGATTTGAGACTGTAAGGAGTGCCAACGGACCGTCTCAACAGCCAGGCTCATCGGGCTAGGCGCGAGAAGTCGCTGAGGAGATCGCCCGCCGTGGCGCACTCAACAAGAGGGCTATGCTAAAGGCTGCGCTTGCAGGAGGCAATTTTCACCCCGTCAGTGTTCGCCTGGCGGCTCCGGTCTGGCGCTGCCATAGTAGTGCACCAGCGCCTCCAAACCGGTGTCGCCGTGTCGACGGATCACGTGAATCAGCGCCTGGGACATCTCATCATCCGATTGGTTGATTCCTAACAGGTAGTCCTGCAGGGTCCAGCGCAGATAGTCCATCCAGGCACCGTTGAGACTCGGTGTATCGGCCTCCGGCTCGCGCCTGCGATCGCCGTGACACTCGCGACAATAGAGACGGTGCAGTTGTCGCCCCCGGGAGACCAGATCCCAGTCGACTCGTTGTTTGGGTATCACGGCGGTCTGCCGGCTGAAGTAGTCGGCCATCGCATTCAGTTGCACCTCGCTGAAATCCTCTAGCAGGCGGCCCATGATGGTGCCGAAGCGCCCGCCATGGCGGTAGCCCTTCAGCACTTCGAGCAGATAACCGCGGGGCAGTCCGGCGATGGAGGGTATGGCGGGAGCCCTGCTGTTGCCTGCCGGTCCGTGACAGGCAAAACAGTTCTGCACGCTCAATGAGGGCGCTGCAAACTCGGTCTCTGCCGAGTCCCCGGCCCAGAGCGGCGTCACCTGGTGCCACAGCAGCAGAATCAGAAGACTTACAATCGACGATTGACGCATCAAGGGCGCAACAGACGCCGGACATCCGCCAGATGACGCCGGCTGATCTCCAGAGTTTCCTCGCACTCATGCAGTACGGCCCTGGGGATACCGTCGGCATCCTTCTCCAGTCCGGCCAGATGGCGCCGGGAGACCAAGGCATTTCGATGGATGCGCAGGAACCAATCGGTATAACGCTCCTGCAGACTCTTCAGACTCTCCTCCAGCAGCAGTTCACCCTCGGCGTAACGCGCCACCACATACTTGGCTTCGGCGCGCAGATAGATCACCTGGTCGAGCGGCAGGGTCTTCACCCCTCCCCGGTAGCTGGCGCTGAGATGGGGTGGCGGTGTCTCCGGCAGGGCACTAACCGCGTTGAGCTGGCTGCGGGTAAGGCGCCGGCTGCGCTCCAGGGCCGCCAACAGACGCTCTCGACGCACCGGCTTGAGAAGATAGTCCAGCGCCGCGCTGCCGAACGCCTCCAGGGCATGCTCCTCATAGGCGGTGGTGAAGACCACGGCGGGGGGATGTTCTTTCTCAGCCAGCCGGCGGGCCGCCTCCAGGCCATCCATCCCCGGCATGCGGATATCCATCAGTACCAAATCGGCATCGAACTGCTCACATTGCTCCAGCGCCTCCACCCCGTTGGCCGCCTCGCCCACCAGCTCATAGGGCGGCCCCAGCTCCTGGATCAGGGAGGCCAACCGCTGGCGCGCCAGGGCCTCGTCATCCGCCACCACAATCTTCATGCTGTGTCACCCCACATCGGTATCAGCTCTTCCAGGGATGGGGGAAGACCAGCCGTACCTGGTGCTCCCCGTCCACATGCGATGCTGTCAGGCTCGCTTCCATTTCGAAGACCCCGGCCAGCCGGGCGCGGATATTCTCCATCGCCAACTGGTTGCCCTGGCGATGGCTGCCCTCCCCATCCGGCGGCAGACTATTGCGGATGCTCAGGTTGATCCTGCGTCGCCGGTAACAGCCGGTGATCACGATGGTCCCCCCCTCGGCGGCCGGCTCGACGCCGTGGTAGACCGCATTCTCCAGCAGCGGCTGCAGGATCATCGGCGGCATCATGACCGATTCCGGCAGCTCCTCCAGCTCCCACTCGACCCGCAGACGGTCGCCTAAACGCACCTGCTCGATACTGAG
>JBNKYJ010000026.1:0-6919 GCA_050300835.1 Sedimenticolaceae bacterium | reverse complement strand
CGTGAGCGCAGCATCCAGGAAGCCCTCAAAGAGGCCAAGCGAAAAGAGGATCACTTCGAGTCCCGTATTCCCGAACTTCACAAGAACTTCATGGAGAAGGCCGAATCGCGCGCGGAGCAGACCATCGCCGAGCTGAAGAAGCGCTTCAACGAACGTCACGCGCAACTGCGGGAGTATGCCGAGGTCAGGGAGGATGACGCGCTCGACGCCGCCTTCGCCGTCCTGATCGACCCCAGCGCGGACGAAGACTAGATGAGCTCGACCCGGGACCAGGCTTACCTGAGAACCCGCGTCGGGGTCTTTGCAGGCCGCCTCCTCACACCCGAAGACACGGCACGTTACAAGGGCATGACCCTGAATCAGCTGGGCGAAACCTTCGACTTGCTGCCGATACTCGAAGAGCCCATGGAGCTGCGCCAGAAGAGCCGCCTGGTGGAGCACGCCCTGCTGACGCGCATCATGAACGAATTCTCCATACTGTTGCGCCCCCTCAGCGGCCGCACCCGTGGCCTGCTGCTCTACTGGCCGAGAAAGTACGAACTCTACAACCTCAAGACCCTGATCCGGGGCAAGCTGAACGGCCTCGGCATGGAGGAGATCAGAGACAACCTGCACGATCTGCCGGAAGGCATTCGGCTGCCTCACGAGTCGTTGCTGCAGGCAGAGAATGTACTGGAGATGCTGCGTCAACTGGAACAGGGCCCCTATGCCGTCATCGCCCGACAGGCGCGTCACGTCTATGAAGAAAAGAACGAGGGCTTCTCCCTCGACGCCGCCATCGACCGCCTCTACTACACCGGTATGATGCGCCATCTGAATATGGCGAACAGCAGCGACAAGCATGGTGCACGCAAGTTGATCGGGGTCATGATCGACCGCCAGAACATTCTCTGGCTGACGCGCTACCGATTGGTCTACCGCTTCTCCTCCAGTGAGGCCTACTACCTGTTGATCCCCAGCGGGGGACAGATACAACGCACCAACCTGATGGCGTTGGCCAACCTGGACGCTCTGGAGACGATCATCGACCAGCTGCCAAGCCCCTTTCGGGAACAGTTGGCGGACGTCCGCAACATCACCCAGGTCAGGCAGCGACTCGACCATATGGTCGGCTTGGAGATGCGCAAGCTGATGCGACACAGTCCGGACGCCGTGGTGTCGGCGCTCGCCTACCTGATCGCGAGGGATATCGACCAGAGACGCCTCTACGCCATCATTCAGGGCAAAATACTGCAGCTGGAACCCGAGCTTATCGACACGGCGATACCGGACGATCCACTGACGACGGGCACGGAGGCCAGGGCATGATCGCTGTGCAACGGGTGGCTCGTCATGTTTAGTCCGCTGCCGATGAAGCACATCAGTCTTCAGGTACTCACCGACGGCCTGCCGAGCGCTTCGGTGATCCTGGCCGAGCTCGAAAGCTTCAGTCCCGATCCACGACCCTATGCCGAGGAGGAGCTGCCCGAAGTGCCGGGTCAGAACTTCAGGGGCCTCTACAGCCAGGCCAAAACACGTCTGGAGAAGATCGTCGCCCAGGTCGACTTCGATCTCGCGCCGACGGTGGACTGTATCGACCCCATCACCGAAGAGCAGCTCGAGCAGACCAATCAGTGGTTGGGCGAGGCCTGGGAGACCTGCTCCGGTTTCGAGGAGAGTCGGCGACTTCAACAGGAGGAGCGCCGTACCATCGACCAACTGGAGAGCTACCTGGCCAACTTTCGCAATCTCCACATCGATCTCGGCCAGTTGCAGACCGAAAACAGTTTTCTCGAAAGCCGAATCGGCATGGTGCACCGGGCACAGGTGCCCCAACTGAGCGACGCCCTGGGACTCGACGGCTACCTGCTGTTCCCTTTCATGGAGAGCGATCTCGACAGTCACGTGGTGATCCTCGGACCGGGCGGAGGAGAGGAGTCGAACCTCAATGCCGTACTCGACACCGCCGGCTTCCGCAGCCTCGAGATCCCGCCGGAACTGCAGGCCGAACCGGATACCGTCAAATCGCGCCTGAATCAGCGTCGCGAGGCGCTCGAGCAGGCCATACAGGAGCTCGACCAGCAGGTACACGTCTGGGGCAAGGAGTCGCGCGAGGCCTTGGAGAAGGCGGCCTGCGTACTGCACCTGGCGGCGCCCTATGTAGCCCTCGGCGAGGCCGCGCGGCATCGCGGCAATCTCTCCCGTCTGCAGGGCTGGGTGCCGGCAGAGGATCTCGATCTGGTGGAACGTGCGTTGAGCGAAAAACTCTCCACCCCCTTCGTCATCGAAGCCCGCAATCCACTGCCCGAGGAGCGCTCGCTCGTCCCCTCCGTGATGCGTCACAGCAAGCTATTGCGCCCCTTCCTGCAGCTGGTGACGCAATACGGCGTACCCCGTTACGGCGAAGTCAATCCGACCCATCTCTTCGCCCTCACCTACATCCTGATGTTCGGCATGATGTTCGGCGATGTGGGCCATGGCGCAGTGATACTGGTAACGGCGCTGCTGCTGCACCGCAAGCTCGGCAGCTTCACCGCCTTCGGTATCGCCGCCGGGCTCTCATCGATGCTGTTCGGCTTTCTCTATGGCAGCATCTTCGGCTACGAGCACGTGCTGCACGCCATCTGGATCGCACCGCTGACCGACCCGCTCTACATGCTGACCGTCGCCCTGCTCTGGGGCATCGGTTTCATCACCCTGGTGACCCTGCTCAACATCGTCAATCACCTCGCCCAGGGAGACCGCCATGGCGCTCTCTTCGCCGACAACGGACTGCTCTCACTGCTGCTCTACGGCGGACTGCTGGGCACGGGCTACAGTTTCTATCGCAGCGGCAGCGTCGACGCCTTCTGGGCCACCCTGGCCATCCTCAGCCTTGTCGGCATCTTCGCCCACAAGCTGATCGAGCAGGAGGCCCCCATCGGCGAACGCATCCTGGTCGCTTTCATCGAGAGCTTCGAGACCATCACCGGCTTCGTATCCAACACCCTCTCCTTCCTGCGTGTCGCCGCCTTCAGCCTCAACCATGTGGCGCTGGCCATCGCGGTGTTCACCCTCGCCAACATGATGGGCGAGACCGGCCACTGGATCACCGTGGTGCTGGGCAACGTGTTTATTCTGGTCCTGGAGGGCTTGATCGTCGCCATCCAGGTCCTGCGTCTGGAATTCTACGAAGGTTTCTCCCGCTTCTACTCGGGGGATGGGAAGGCGTTTAAACCACTGACACTTTGACTGAAGAATTTTGAGTTATGAGTTTTTAGTTTTGAGTTGACAGAGGCAGCAATGCCCAACGGCTTGTCCGTGTTTGTAAAATTCGAAACAGTGTGAGCGAAGCGAACGCATCAACTTAAAACTAAAAACTCATAACTAAAAACTCAACGAGAAATAGGAGAGCACCATGTACTGGCTTATCGCAGTAATGACCCTGGGCATCGTCGGCCTCATCGCCACCGGCATTGTCATGGAGATGCAACCGGCCAAGGTCGCCAAACCCTGGTTCAAGCCGACCATCGCCACCAATCTGGCGGTCTTCGTCGTGGCCCAGGCCGTGCTGATCTTCATGGGGGTCGGTGAGGTCATGGCGGCGCCGGCGGTGGCCGAGGCCGGGGGGGAGATCTCCATCGGTCTCGGACTCGGCATCATCGGCGTCGGCATCCCGACCGCGCTCAGCACCATCGGCGCCGGTATCGCGGTGGGCCCCATCGGCGCCGCCTCCCTGGCGGTGCTGGCGGAGAAGCCGGAGATCTTCGGCCGCACCCTGATCTATCTCGGTCTGGCCGAGGGTATCGCCATCTACGGCCTGGTCATGAGTATCCTGCTGCTGGACAAGATCTGAGACACCATGGCCGACGCATCCGCCTATCCGGTCCGGAACATCTTCATCGGCGGTCCGGCGCTGACCGACGGCTTTCGCCTGATCGGCTTCGAGACCCTGACCGATCCGGACGCCCAGCAACTGGATCAGCTGCTTGGCAACCTGCAGCGGGAGCGCCAGCGCGCCCTGCTCATCATCGAACAGTCGATCAATCAAATAGGTTCCAAACTGCTTGACCAGATCCGCAGCGAAGGTGGCCGTATCGTGCTCTCGGAAGTGCCTTCGCTGCATGATCCCGATACCTTTCAGTGCGAGTTGGATGCCCAACTGAAGAAATTGACCGGTGGTTGAACAGGCCCCAGGAGAGAGAATGTGAATCAGGTTGAAGCACTGGAACAAGCCATACTCGAGCGGGCCCAGATGATGGCCGACGAGTGCGCTCATCGCGCCGAGGCGGGACGCAAGAACATCCTGCGCGAGGCCAGCGAGCGGTTACACCTCAAAGAGGAGAAGGAGACCCTGCTGGCCAAATCCCAGGCCGATCGTGCTTATCTGCGCAAGGTCCAGGCCGATGAACTCAAACTGCGCAGCAAGATGGACCACATGCGCTGGAACCTGGTGCAGGTGGTGATCGACCGACTGCCCGAACGCATGCGGAGTCTGGCCGACGACGAAAGCAGCTACATCGACTGGCTCATGAAACTGCTCAGCCAGGCGGCGCAGCAGATCGAACACGATACCCTGGAGGTCTCGGTCAACCAGGATGATCTGCGGCGGCTGAAGCCCAAGTGGAACGAGCTGACCGCCGATCTTGCCCCCGGCAAGCGCTTCCAACTGCTCGACAAGAGCATCGAGACCGTTGGCGGCTGCCTGGTGACCACGCCCGACAAACGGGTGCAGATCGACCATACCTTCGAGGGACGCCTGGCCCGGCTCGAGCGCAAGATCCATCAGGCGCTGATGGAACGGCTGCTGCCACCGATCGGCGAAGGACAGGCGATTTGATGCGATGCATAGAGGCCAGAGACTCACAGGTTATCCGGTGCGGCAAGCCGCACCCTACGGATAGCTCAGGCCTAAGGCGCGGCTAGCCCACACAATAAACAGTGGCAAACTGCGATCCAGGCATAGGGTGCGGCTTGCCGCACCGACAACCAGGATGCAGCACACCGACATACACAGGCTTCGGAAAGAGAGCAGATGAAACAAGCAGAAAGAAAAGGCACCATCCTCGAGATCAACGGCCCCATCGTCACCATCCGGCTGCCTGGCGTGCACAATGGCGAACAGGTGCGCATCGGCCGTCTCGGCCTGTATGGCGAGGTGATCGCCCTGGAGGGGGAGAACGCCATCGTGCAGATCTACGAGTCGACCGAGATGGTGCGCCCCGGCGAGCCGGTCGAGGGCCTGGGACATCCCCTCTCGGTGGAGTTGGGCCCCGGTCTCATCGGCGGCATCTTCGACGGTGTCCAGCGCCCCCTGGAGGAGATGTTTCTCAAGGCGGGCGACCAGATACCCCGCGGCCTCAGCCCCGCCCCACTCGATCGGGAGAAGCTGTGGCATTTCGTGCCGCGGGAGAACCTGGAACCCAACATGCCGATCATCAGCGGCGCCCGCCTCGGCTCGGTGCAGGAGACCGCTACGGTGGAACACCACATCCTGGTGCCACCCGATGTGGAAGGCGAACTGATCGAACTGGCCCCCGAGGGGGACTACAACCTGAAGGAGACCATCGCCCAGGTGCGCGACCGTCACGGCCGGGTGCATCATCTGAAGCTCTACCACCGCTGGCCGGTGCGCAAACCCCGCCCCTACCAGAGCCGGGACCACGGCGTCGAACCCCTGATCACCGGTCAGCGCATCCTCGACACCTTCTTCCCCCTGCTCAAGGGCAGCAAGTGCGCGGTGCCCGGTCCCTTCGGCGCCGGCAAGACGGTGGTGCAGCACCAGGTGGCCCGCTGGGCCAATGCCGACATCGTCATCTACGTCGGCTGCGGCGAGCGCGGCAACGAGCTGGTCGACGTGCTCGACAGCTTTCCCAAGCTGAAGGACCCCTACAGCGGCCGCCCGCTGATGGAGCGCACCCTGCTCATCGCCAACACCTCCAACATGCCGGTGGTGGCGCGCGAGGCGTCGATCTACGTCGGCATCACCCTGGCCGAGTACTTCCGCGACCAGGGCTACGACGTGGTCATGCTGGCCGACTCCACCAGCCGCTGGGCCGAGGCCCTGCGCGAGGTCTCCGGCCGCCTCGGCCAGATGCCGGTGGAGGAGGGCTATCCCGCCTATCTGGCCTCGCGCCTGGCCGCCTTCTACGAGCGCGCCGGCCGGGTCGAGACCATGGACTGCGGCAAGGGCTCGGTGACCCTGATCGGCGCCGTGTCGCCTCCCGGCGGCGACTTCTCGGAGCCGGTCACCAGCCACACCAAGGAGATCATCCAGACCTTCTGGGCGCTCTCCAAAGAGCTGGCCGACGCCCGCCACTATCCGGCCATCGACTGGGTCGACAGCTTCTCCGCCGACGTCGGCACCGCCGCCGAGTGGTGGCACGAGAACATCGACCGCGGCTGGGAGAAGCGCCGCGGCCAGGCCCTGGCCATGTTGGCCCGCGACGCCGAGCTGTCGCGCATCGTCAACCTGGTCGGACCCGAAGCGCTCTCCTCGGCCCAACGCTGGGTGCTGGAGGGTGCGGCGCTGGTCAAGGACGGCGTACTGCAGCAGAGCGCCCTCGATCCGGTGGACACCTTCTCCTCACCGGAGAAGCAGTTCCTGCTGCTCGACCTGATCCTCTCGGTCTACGACGAGGGGGCGGCCCTGATCGAGATGGGGGTGCCGGTGCAGGAACTCTCCGGGATGCCGGTGCTGGCCAAGCTGCGCCGCTGCAAGGAGCTCTACGACTCCTCCCAGATCGACCAGCTGCGGGCCTTCCGTGACGAGGCGCTGCAGGACTTCAAGGCCATCCATTCCGAATACGCGCAACGCGGGGAGCAGACAGCATGAGCGCCAAGGAGTACCGCACCGCATCGGCCGCCCGCGGCGGCCTGTTGACCGTCAGCGGGGTACCCAACATCGCCTTCGGCGACCGGGTGCGCATCCGCGACCAGAAAGGGGCCACCCGCAATGGCC
>JBNKYJ010000025.1:0-5557 GCA_050300835.1 Sedimenticolaceae bacterium | reverse complement strand
CCGGCGGGCAATCAGCTGGGTGTACTGGGAGCCGAAATCGAGGATCAGGATGCGGTGGGCGTGGATATCGGTGGTCATGCTGAGTGGATTCCGCTGGAGAGAAACAGAAGGGGGCATGCGATCACGACCGCCATGCCCCCGGATAGAGTGAATCGGTCACTTCGCTCAGTCGCGCCGGTAGTTGGGCGCTTCCTTGGTGATCGTGACATCGTGCACGTGGGATTCGGTCATGCCCGCATTGGTGACCCTCACGAACTGGGGTTTGGTGCGCATTTCGTCGATGGTGGCGCAGCCGGTGTATCCCATGCTCGATCGGATACCGCCGATGAGCTGGAAGATGATGTTCTGGACCGTGCCTTTGTAGGGGACCCGTCCCTCGATACCCTCGGGCACCAGCTTGTCCTTGTCGCTGGTCTCCTGGAAGTAGCGGTCGCTGGAGCCATCCTTTCCCGACATGGCGCCCAGCGAGCCCATGCCGCGATAGGACTTGTAAGAACGCCCCTGGTAGATCTCCACCTCGCCCGGCGCCTCGTCGGTACCGGCGAACATGCCGCCGAGCATCACCGAGTAGGCCCCCGCCGCCAGCACCTTGGCGATATCGCCGGAAAAGCGGATGCCGCCGTCGGCTATCAACGGCACGCCGCTGCCATCCAGGGCCTGGGCCACATTGCTGACCGCAGTGACCTGGGGCACGCCGACACCGGCGACGATACGGGTGGTACAGATGGAACCGGGACCGATACCGACCTTGACCGCATCGGCGCCCGCCTTGACCAGGTCCCGGGCCGCGTCGGCAGTGGCGATGTTGCCGCCGATCACCTGCACCTCGGGATAGTTTTTCTTGACCCAGGCGACCCGGTCGAGCACGCCCTGGGAGTGGCCGTGGGCGGTGTCGACCACGACCACGTCGACCCCGGCCTTGACCAGGGCATCGACCCGCTCCTCGGTGCCAGCGCCGACACCCACCGCGGCGCCGACCCGCAGCCGCTCCTGGTCGTCGCGACAGGCGTGCGGATTGTCCTTCGCCTTCTGGATGTCCTTGGCCGTGATCATGCCGCGCAGCTCAAAGTTGTCGTCCACCACCAGCACCTTTTCGATACGGTGCTTGTGCAGCAGCTGCATCACCTCATCACGGCTGGCGCCCTCTTTGACGGTGACCAGCTTCTCCTTGCGGGTCATGATGTTGCGCACCGGGTCGTCCATCTTGCGTTCGAAGCGCAGATCGCGGCCGGTGACTATACCCACCAGCTCCTTGCCATCGACCACCGGCACGCCTGAGATATTGTGCGACCGGGTCAACTCCACCACCTCGCCGATGCTGACGTAGGGACCGACAGTGATCGGTTCGCGGATGACCCCGCTTTCGTACTTCTTGACCCGGTTGACCTCGCCCGCCTGCTGCTCCGGTGTCATGTTCTTGTGCACGATACCGATGCCGCCCTCCAAGGCCAGGGCGATGGCGAAACGGGACTCGGTCACCGTGTCCATGGCGGCGGAGATCAGCGGGATACTCAACTCGATCCCCCGGGTGAGCTTGGTTCTCAGGTCGACATCCTTGGGCAGCACCTGGGAGTGGGCAGGGACCAACAGGACATCGTCGAATGTGAGGGCTTCCTCGATAACACGCATGGCATTTGTTCCGGGGTGGAGGTGAAGTTAGCCGCGCATTATAGGATTTGGCGCCTGTAGGGTAAACCGTATCGGAGCGGGCAAGCGACCTTCGTCGACCAGGCCCCCGTCCCCGAATGACCGGGGCCCCGACGAAAAAAACCGATTAGAGAGCGGAATTCGGGACTGTCATATCGCCGATAACCCGATATGCTGTAGGTCGACAAAGAGGATCAGTGCAGCCATGACAGAATTCTCAACAAAACAGAAAAAACGACACAACCTTCTGAATCTGTTGATTATTGCCATAATCGTGATGCCGCTGTCAGGTGCCGTGGCCGAGCCACCGGCCCGTCTGCTCCGGGTCGGCATCTACGCATTCCCACCACTGGTCAGTTTCGGAACCAACGGCAATCCTCAGGGCTTCTTTATCGATGTCCTCAACTATATGGCAAAAAAGGAACGCTGGAACTTCGTCTACCTCAAGGGGGAGCCCGCCGCCCTGCTCGAGTCCCTCGATTCTGGAAATATCGATCTCATGCTGGTCACGGGCCATGACCGGTCGCAGTATCCGCAGATCCTCGCCAGTAAAGAGGTTCTGATTCTCGATTGGGCGCAGCTCTACGTTACCAGCAACTCTTCGATCCGGAACATCACGGATCTCGATGGCAAGCGAATCGCCATCCAGGAACAGGGTGACTACCTGCATGGAAACAAGGAACTCGAAGACCTCTGCCACGCCTTCATGATAGCGTGTGAATTGCGGCCCTATCCCGACCATCAGCTGAGCCTCAAGGCGGTCGCCCTGCATCAGGTTGACGCTGCCCTGGTCAACCGGCTCAACGGTGCCGCCGGAGCCCCGGAACACGCCCTGATGACCAGACCGATCATGTTCAAACCAACGGACATACGCATCGCCGTGTCCCCGGAATCGCAGGACGAAGAGCATCTTCTCCGACGTATCGATCACAACCTGAACGAACTGAAGAACGACTCCTGGTCCATCTACCACAAGTGGAACAACTTTCTGTTCGGCAAGCAGGTCGACCCCTCAATCCGGCTGTCGACCATAGTCGAATGGCTGGCTGTGCTGGTCGTTGCCGTGCTCGGCATCTTCCTGCTGCTCCATTTCATGCGCTCCTTCATCACTCGGCAGACCCGTGATCTGGCCCGCAAGGAAGCACAATACCGCGGCTTCTTCGACCGCGCATCGACCCCCCTGCTGATTTGCAATGGCTCGCAGCTGATACGGCAGGTCATACAGTTGCGCAAACTCGGTATCAAGGAGCTGGAGACCTATTTCGACAATCGGCCGAACGAGCTGAAGAAATGGCTCGGACAGATTCGCATCACCAGGGCCAATGCGGCCGCCCTGCGCCTGCTCGAAGTACACAGTCAAGAGGCTTTACAGAAGTGGCTGCCCGATATCCTGCCCCCCTCTTCCCTGAAAATGATAAAAAAAGTACTTGTCAACAGTCACGACTCAGAGGAATTTTCCAGGGAGATCCAGATAATGACCCCAGAGAGACATTTGATACTGGCGATCATCTCATTCCCCATCATCACCAGGGGCAAGGCCGCTTACAATGTGCCCGTCTCCATCGTACGCGTAACGCCGCCAGCTGCCGGCGTCATTGATAGGGCATGAACCGTGCTCCCTTCTGATGCAGCTCAGCGGGACATCTACACGGTTTCGCGACTGGTGCGTGAAACCCGCGCCGTGCTCGAGGGCAGTTTTCCCCTGCTCTGGATCAGCGGCGAGCTCTCCAATCTGGCGCAGCCCGCCTCGGGCCATATCTACTTCAGCCTCAAGGACGAAGCCGCCCAGGTGCGTTGCGCCATGTTCCGCATGAAACGCCAGCAACTGCGCTTTCGCCCGGCCAACGGCCAGCAGGTGCTGGTGCGCGCCCGTATCAGCCTGTATGAGGCACGCGGTGAATTCCAGCTCATCATCGAGCACATGGAGCCCGCCGGCGAGGGGGCCCTGCGCCTGGCCTTCGAACGGCTGAAGGAGAAACTCGCCGCCGAGGGACTGTTCGACGGCGAGCACAAACAGCCCCTGCCCGAGATACCCCGTCGGATCGGCCTTGTCACCTCGCCCACCGGCGCGGCGATCCGCGACCTGCTGAGCGTGCTGCGAAGACGCTTCCCCGCCCTGCCGGTGGTGATCTATCCGGTGCAGGTCCAGGGGGAGGAGGCGCCCCGACAGATCGTGCGCATGCTGGAGCTGGCCAACCGGCGCAATGAGTGCGATGTGCTGATTCTGAGCCGCGGCGGCGGTTCCCTGGAGGACCTGCAGGCCTTCAACGACGAGACGGTGGCGCGGGCGATCCATGCGTCGCGGATCCCCGTGGTCAGCGGCGTGGGCCACGAGATCGATTTCACCATCGCCGACTTCGTCGCCGACCGACGGGCGCCGACACCTTCCGCCGCCGCCGAGTTGGTGGCGCCGGACCAGATGGCCTGGCGCCAGCGTCTGAGCCAGCTCGCGCAGCGCATGATGCAGGTGCAAGGCCGACACCTGCGCCAACGCGCGGATCGACTGCAGGAGCTGCAACGCCGCCTGCAGCGCCAGCACCCGGCCCAGCGCCTGCAACAGCGCGCCCAGAGATTGGACGAGCTGGCCCAGCGGCTGCTGCGCAGCACCGACCTACTGCTGTTGCGCCACAACCGCGGCTTGGAAAAGCTGCAAACCCGTCTCTTCAGCCACTCACCGGACAAGCGGCTTGAGCGGCTTCGAATGCATCACCAGCAGCTCGACGGCCGCTTGCGGGCGAGCATGCAGAAACGCCTGGAAACGGCCCGCAACACGCTTGCCCAACGGGCCCGGGACCTGCACACCCTGAGCCCGCTCAACACCCTGTCCCGAGGCTATGCCATCGTCAGCCGACAACAGGACGGACGTATCATCCGCGCCGCCACGGACGTGGCGCCCGGGGAACAGGTCAAGGCACGCCTCGCGCAAGGCAGCCTGCTGTGCGAGGTCATCGACAGGGAGCGCTGAGGATGAGAGCTGTTCCGCTGATCGCCCTGGGATTACTGCTGCTGACAGCACCGGGACTGCGGGCCGCAGAGTGCGTGGTACTGCTGCACGGACTGGCCCGTACCGCCGACTCCATGGAGACGCTGGCCGAAGCGCTCGAAACAGCGGGCTACCGGGTGGTGAACGTGGACTACCCCTCGCGGGAAAAACCGATCGAGGCGCTGGCGGAAATCGCCATACCGCAGGGTCTGGATGGCTGCCGCGCGGCCGGCGCGAATGCGGTCAACTTCGTCACCCACTCCCTGGGCGGCATCCTGGTGCGCCAGTACTACAGCCGGCATCCGACGGACGGCCTGAAACGGGTGGCGATGCTCGGCCCACCGAACGGAGGCAGTGAGGTGGTCGACAACCTGAAGGACGTGCCGGGTTTCGAACTCATCAACGGTCCGGCCGGCAAACAGCTCGGCACCGACCAGGAGAGCGTTCCCAACCACCTCGGCCCGGTCAATTTCGAGTTGGGGGTGATCGCCGGCACCAGAACCCTCAACCCCATTCTCTCCAATTTCCTGCCCGATCCGGACGACGGCAAGGTCTCGCTGCAACGGACCAAGGTCGACGGTATGTGCAGTTTCATCGCCCTGCCGGTCACCCACACCTTCATGATGAAGGACGAGCAGGTGATCGGAGAGGTGATCCACTTCCTAAAGCAGGGCCGTTTCGCCAGCCCGGACGCCCAGACCGGCGAGTGCCGTTTCAAACATCACAAACAGAGCATGGAATGAAACGACGTATAACGGTGCGGCAAGCCGCATCCTACCGCTCGATTGCCGCACCTCAAAACGGCTTATAACGCAAAGCGCGCAATGAAACGCAAAGCCCGTATAGCCAAGAGAACCTTGGCGTGCTTTGCGGTTCATTGCGCGCTTTGCGTTATAAGCCGTTTTGAGGTGCGGCAATCGAGCGGTA
>JBNKYJ010000024.1:0-6316 GCA_050300835.1 Sedimenticolaceae bacterium | reverse complement strand
GAGCGAAAAATTCGATATTCCTTTCAAGAGCAGTTTCGTGCCCACGGTGATGGAGCCGGGCGCCAAGCTCAAATTCAACTGTCACAAGGGCATCTCCTGCTTCAATGCCTGCTGCAAGCATGCCGACATCCAGTTGACCCCGTACGATATCCTGCGTCTGAAAGACAATCTCGGGATCAGCGCCACCGAGTTTCTGAAAAACCACACGGTACCCTTCGAGATGGACAAGGACGGACTCCCCGGCATCAAGCTGCGGACCGATGACGAAGGTGCCTGCAACTTCGTCACCGATGAGGGGTGCAGCGTCTACGCGGACCGTCCCACCGCCTGCCGCTACTACCCGGTCGGCCATATGGCCATGCGCGAAGCCGGCTCCAGCGAGGACGAGGCCCGCTACTTCCTCATCCGAGAGGACCATTGCATGGGTCACCAGGAGGACCGTGAGATCTCCGTGGACGACTACCGCAAGGAGCAAGGCGTCGAGATCTACGACCAGATCAACCGGGAGTGGCTGCAGTTGATGCTGAAGAAGAAGTCGGCGGGCCCGACTATCGGACGCCCCTCGGATACCAGCCTGCAGTTCTTCTTCATGTGCTCCTACGACGTGGACCGCCTGCGCCGCTTCGTGCTCAGCGACTCCTTCAAGAACTCCTACGATATGGACGACAGCTTCTACGCGACGGTCGAGAAGGAGGATCTCGCGCTCATGCAGTTCGGCACCCGTCTGCTCAAGCAGGTGCTTTTCGGCGATGTCACCATTCCGGTGAAGGAAGGGGCTGTCGACAAGCGGGTCGAGGAACGCAAGGAGATTCTTGAAATGCGCCGCAAGGCGGAGATCGAGCTGCACAATCAGAAGAAGGAACAGGAGATGAAGGACGCGCTCTCCTGAAGCCGAGCTCGATCGGTCGCAAAAGCGCCGCCTCGGGGAACCGCGGCGGCGCTTTTGCTTTTGGTCCGACTGCCTGGTGATGTGTATCGAGCGGCCTCGTCGGGATTTATAACGCAAAGTACGCCATGGAGACGCAAAGCCCGCAAAGGCTATTTATCGTCACAGGATACACATGGCGCCGCAGGGAAAAACACTCATCACCTTGGCGCCCATTGCGTCTTCCCTTTGCGATCTTTGCGTTATAGCTGCGTAGCCTGCATGGGGCGCAGCGCAATCCATGGATTGTGGAACCTGGCGCATCCACGGATTTCACTTCGTTGCATCCGGGCTACCCGCGCGCTCCTACCCGCTCGTCGGGTTTATGCGGTTGCCGTTGATGTCACCCCTGGGTATAGATCTGGTCGGTCTTCGCCGACATGATGAAGTCGTTGCGGTGCAGCCCCTTGATCTTGTGCGACCACCAGGTCACGGTGGTCTTGCCCCACTCGGTCAGCAGGGCGGGGTGATGGCCCTCGGTCTCCGCCAGTTCCCCGACCCTGTTGGTGAACGCGAGGGCGTCGCCGAAGCTCTTGAAGCTGAAGGTCTTTTCCAGCTGCATGATGCCGTCGCGCACCTCGATGTTCCAGTCCGGGATGGCGCGAATCAGCTCCGCAAGCTCCTCATCACTCACTTTGGGCGCATCGGCGCGACAGGCTTCACACTTTTCTTGGGTCAGCGCTACCATGAATCGAGTTCCTCTAGGCGTTTGAGTCGTTTATAGTGTTGTATCCATATCTTATGGATTCACTCCAACGTTGCATACACGCAAAGCGTAGGGAAACTGGCGTTGCAGGGGCACTGGAGACAGCATGGCTAAACGCGCACTTATCGTCGATGACTCGAAAACCGCCCGCCAGGTACTTTCGAGCAAACTGAAAAAGTACGGCATCCTCGTCGACACTCGCGAGTCGGCGGCCGCGGCTATCGACTATCTCTTCGAAGAGGCCCCGGATGCCATCTTCATGGACTATGAGATGCCGGGCATGGATGGCTTTCAGGCCCTCAAGGTCATCAAGTCGAATCCCAACATGGCGGTGATACCCGTCATGATGTACACCTCCAAGGCGGGCGGATTGGCCTTGAGCCAGGCCAGGGCGCTGGGGGCAGTCGGTGTGCTGCCGAAACAGCTCGAACCGCAAGACCTTGAAGACGTGCTTCACTCGCTGCACCTGATGCCGGATCAAGAGTCGCTGGTGCATGGCTTCCGCGACGAGGATCTGAGTGATGTGGTGCGTGTACGGCGACCCGATAACGTGCACCCCATTCACGGTGGCGAGGCTTCCAAAGGTGGGCAGATCGAGACGGTCAGCCTGCCACTCGAGGAGTATCAGGACAGCCTGCCCGGGAGTGACGCCCTCAAGCGATCGCTGCGACGTGAGATTGCTCAGAGCGAAGAGCGTCTGCAGGAGCGGCTGGACAAGCACTTCTCCGAACTGCATGCGGAGCTGTTTGAGCTCGAGGGGCACCAGGATGAGACCGCGCAGCAGATGCGACGCATGCAGATGGGGTCATGGCTGAACATACTGGTGACCTTTGTCGTACTGGTGGCCCTGTTCTATCTCTTCAACAGTTCGACCGGCAACAACCTCGGTGTGGCGGATAAAAACTGGAGGGATGGGGTCACTGATCAGCTGGCGTTACAGGGCGAGAAACTCACGTTGCTGAGTGAGCAGATGATTCAGGGCGGTGCCGAGGGAATGACAGACCAGGGAGCCGCCGCGCTGCCACTGGGGTTGCTGGAGTGGGCGGCCAATCAGGGTACCCGTTTCGAGTATGGGGAAATGCCTTTCAACGATCAGCGGGCGCTCTGGCTGTCGGAACTTGTGGAACAGCTCAGACAGGCCGGCTTTCAGGGTACGGTCGAGCTGAGAGCACACTATGGAAACTTCTGTCTCAAGAAAACCGAGTCAGGGGGGCTGGCATTGGCGGATCCGGACCGCGATATCGGTCAGTGTCTTTTCGCCGCTGAGGCAAAAGGGAGTGAAACCTGGCGCAACAACCAATCGGTTGCGTTTGCCAACTACTTGAATGTGGAATTGGCGAGAAGTGGCGGTCAGGTGGAGATACTGCTCTTTAGCAGCGGTTATTCTGATCCGCTGGTGGCCTATCCCGCCTCCTATGAAGTGAAGACTGCCGGAGAGTGGAATGGCATTGCCGGGCTCAATCAGCGGGTAAGGGTCAGCCTCTACCCAAATCAGTAGGGATTCTGCAACGTGAAAGGAGATAGCCGATGAATGAAGCGGTGATAAAGGAAAAGGCGGCAACAGAGGGTACAGCAAAAATCATCTACATCCTCTATCTGGTAGGGATAGTCTTCGGCATCACTGGAATCATCGGTGTCGTCATGGCCTACATCAATCGGGGCGATGCTCCGGACTGGCTGAGCAGCCACTACACATTCCAGATCAGAACATTCTGGATCGGTGCACTGTACATGCTGATCGGCATCCTGTTGTCGTTCATCCTGGTCGGCTATCTGGTACTTCTGTTCTGGGTGGTCTGGTTGATCGTCCGCTGTGTGAAAGGCATGAAGTCTCTGGATCAGAAAGCAGCTCATCCCAATCCCACCGGCTGGATGTTTTGATTGCGGGTATCGAGTACACACGCTTGCTGATGACCCGTTAGGGGTTACTGCCAACGAAGCCGGCAAGCCGCTGTAGGATAGACATGTGAAAAAGCCCGCATTCGCGGGCTTTTTGCTGTGGGGGATGGGGTTCTGATTGCTGCGCGGCGGTCTCCAAAGGTTGAGCTGACGATTGAGGGCGGCACACGGGTCCGTCGACGAAGGTCGGGTCCGTCAGAATGGAATGGCAGAGTTGCGCCGCTCAAGCGGACACGGTTCGGCTGGCTGCCCAGGTCCGCAAATAGGCGATCTTCTCGGCCATGAGTACCGAAAGCGGTTTGGTGCGCGCGACATCTGCCAGGATATGTTCAGTTGTCAGCGTTTCGTTTGCCGCGTGTGAGGCGTAGAGGGCTGAAACCACGGCCTGCTCGATCTCGGCGCCGGCAAAACCCTCACTGGATAGCTGAAGCCGATCAAGATCGAACTCTTCGGGATCGTGCCCGCGCTTGGCGATATGGATTCTGAAGATCTCTCTTCTCACTTCCGCATCCGGCAGGTCCACGAAAAAGATTTCGTCGAAACGGCCTTTGCGTAAAAGCTCCGGTGGCAGTGACTCGATGTCATTGGCTGTCGCGACCAGGAAGACACGGGAAGTCCGCTCGGCCATCCATGTCAGCAGGGTGCCCAGAATGCGTTTGGATGGTCCACCTTCGGAGTCGGCGGAGAGGCCTTTCTCGATTTCATCGATCCATAACACGCAGGGTGACATGGTCTCGGCGGTCTTTAGCGAGTCTCTAAGGTTGCGCTCTGTCTCGCCGTAATACTTGTTGTAGAGCGCCCCGAAATCAAGGCGTAAGAGCGGTATGCCCCAGCTGCCCGCCACCGATTTCGCCGCCAGGCTCTTGCCGCCACCCTGTACGCCCAGCAGCAGAATGCCTTTGGAGGGATCGAGTCCGGCAGGAGGGCTTTCGGCGAGAAATATGTTCCGTCGTTGATCGAGCCACCGCTTCATGTTTTTCAACCCGGCCACCTGGCTGAACTTTGCCGTATCGAGTTCGAGCGATAGGACGCCTTCGTCATCGAGCAAGCGGTATTTTGTCTTCGCCAGTTCGTCCAGGTCCTCCTCCGTCAACATGCCGTCGTCATAGATGGCGGTGCGGATCAGTTGTTTGGCGTCGCTGAGTGTCAGTCCGGAGAGGTTGGTAATGAGCTTGTCGACGATCTCCTGGCGCGCCTTGACACTGCGCCGGTGCTTGCGTCCCCAGGCTTGGCTCTCTTCATCCAGCAGCAGTTCGAGTTCGGTGCGGTTCGGGAGAGAGAGCGCGAATTTGGCGGATACGGTACTGAGTTCGTCCGGAATCTCTGCCGCGTGGCTGACCAGTACTAGAGTCTGGTCAGGTCGCCTGAGTGAGATCTCTTTGAGTTGTCTCAGTGTCAGCGGGTCGTCGAGCCAGTGATGAAAATCCATCAGTAGGTAGATCGATGGCTGGCTGCGATTGGCGATCTCGGACAGGGCCTTGTTGGGTTCCTGAGTCGAGCGGTTGGGTATGCTGTGCTGCTGTATGTCTCTCAGGCCACTGGCTACGGACCAGTGCCATAACTGGCGTCCAAGTCGTGTGGCCAGCCTCTCGAACAGGCTTTCCACCCGGCGTTCGTCCTTGCATTCGACGAACAGCACACTGGTGCCGGCGCTGATTATCAGTTCGAGATCACTTAAGTCGCTCATTCCGTGCGTGTTTGTTTGTGTTGCCTGGTGCAATTACAATAGATCGCCAATCTATCCTGTACGCTGTGTCGATTCAACACGAATCCGTTTCACGCGCTAACGGGGCTTTGTCGGGCGCCATTTCAGGGACAATGAAATGAAAAATCTGATGCTGTTTTTGTCTCTCTCTCTGCTCTCGGTAGAACTGGTGATGGCGGCGCCGTCGACGGTTCGCTTCGAAGCCATGCAGAGCAAGCTGGCCGGTACGGTCGTGCGTGACTACAGGCCGCAGGCCCCGACCAAAATACCGGTCATCACCTGGGGCGGGGATATCGCCACCATTCTGGCCAATGGCGATGTCAAAAGGACGCGCAAGGGCAGTATTTTTGCCGATGCAGGCCTCGATCTGGAACTCGTGCGGCAGGATGTCTTCAGCCGCCAGGTGGAATCCTACATGAAGGGTGAGACGCCCTATCTGCGCGGTACGCTCGGCATGATCAACATGGCCAGCGAACTGCTGGCGGCCGATCCGCGTACCAAGCCGGTGGTGATCTATCAATTGACCTGGTCCGCCGGTGGCGATGCCTTGGCGGTGAACAGCGGTATTCGCACGACGGCCGATCTGAAGGGTAAAACCATCGGTGTTCAGGCCTACGGACCCCATGTCTATTACATGAGCCGGTTGCTGGCCGATGCCGGCTTGAGTCTGAAGGATGTCAATCTCAAGTGGTATCCGGATCTGACGGGAACCGAGAACACGCCCATGGCGGCGATGCAGACCGGGCAGGTCGATGCCGCCTTCGTGATCACTCCGGACGCCATGCTGTTGACCTCCGGCGGCACCGTCGGTACCGGCGCGGAGGGCTCGGTGCGGGGCGCCCGTATCCTGCTCTCGACACGTACCGCCAACCGGGTGATATCCGATGTCTATGTGGTCCGCAGCGACTACTTCCAGACGCAGCGTCCACAGGTCGAAGCCTTCGTCAAAGGCTTGATGCAGGGCGCCGAGAAGCTGCGGCAGATGGCGGCTTCAAAAGGCGGCGCCGCCTACAAGAAGACCTTCACTGCCGCCGCCGAGATCCTGCTCGACAGTCCGCTGGCGGTGGCCGATGCCGAAGGA
>JBNKYJ010000023.1:0-15904 GCA_050300835.1 Sedimenticolaceae bacterium | reverse complement strand
GCACCCTACCCCGGAGATCATGTAGGGTGCGGCTTGCCGCACCGTCTATCCGACTGAATACGACAACACCCGAAATAAGCACCATGAGCAATGGAACCCTCTACATCCTCTCCGCCCCCTCGGGCGCCGGCAAGACCAGCCTGCTGAAGGCCCTGCGGGAACGGGACGGCGACCTGCACGTCTCGGTCTCCCACACCACCCGACCGATGCGGCCGGGCGAGGAGGATGGGGTGCACTACCACTTCGTCGAGCAGGCCGCCTTTCTGGCCAAGGTGGAGCGGGGGGATTTCCTGGAGCACGCGGAGGTCTTCGGCAACTACTATGGCACCGACGAGGCCGGCGTACGCGGCCAGCTCCAGGCGGGCCAGGATACGGTGCTGGAGATCGACTGGCAGGGTGCACAGCAGGTGCGCAAACGCTTCCCCGACGCGGTCTCCATCTTCATTCTGCCACCCAGCCCCGAGGCGCTCCACGAGCGTCTGAGCAATCGGGGGCAGGACAGTGAGGAGGTGATCCAGGGCCGTATGCGCGAGGCGGTGAGCGAGATGTCCCACTATGCCGAGTTCGACTACCTGGTGATCAACGATGCATTCGAGACCGCCCTCGATGAGCTGGCGGCGATCGTCACCGCCCAGCGTCTGCGACTGCCGCGCCAGGCCTCGGCACACGCCGATACCATTTCCAGCCTTCTGATGAGCGGCTGACGCGGGCATCGGACCGGTGGAACAGGCCGGACTGTCACGACACGACGCCGTCGCCAATTTTTTTCTCCCTGCTGTCGAAATTACTGTTTGCCGTTCGTCGTATGGTTAGAGACGGCGGAACGGCCTGCCATTTGGCCGGTCCGTCAGGTTCAACCGGATGGAGGCAGAGTGATGAGATTCATGATCATTGTGAAGGCGACCCAGGATTCGGAAGCGGGGGTCATGCCCGGGGAGCCGCTGTTCGCCGCCATGGCGAGTTACCACGAAGCGCTGCTGAAGGCCGGGGTGCTGCTGGAGGCCTCGGGACTGCAGCCGACCTCCAAGGGCTGGCGCATCCGCTACCAGGGGCAGAAGCGCCGGGTGATCGACGGTCCTTTCACCGAATCGAAGGAACTGATCGCCGGCTACACCCTGATTCAGGTGAAAACCCGTGAAGAGGCGCTCGAGTGGAGCCGCCGCTTTCCCAATCCGGCGGGCGAGGAGGCGGAGGCGGAGATCGAAGTGCGCCAGCTCTATGAGCTGGACGATTTCGAGCCCTGCGCGTCGATCGACCGTTTCCGCGAGATGGAAGCGTAGCAGCGCTAACCTGTAATGGCGGGATCGAGTCCAAATACCCGAAACCCGGATGCCCTTTGCGTGGGATCCGCTTCTAGACTTCTGAGGAAGATCCCATGCGATGGCAGCGGCATGCCGCATCCTGGGCGTCCGGTTTCACAAGTTTGTCACGTGACATGGAGGAGAGAGGATGACGACACCCAATGTCGAACCCATACCTGAGGATATGCACAGCCTGACGCCCCACCTGGTCTGCGATGGCGCGGTGGAGGCCATGGCGTTCTATACCCGGGCTTTCGGTGCCGTCGAGCTGGGGCGGATACCCGGCCCCGACGGCAAAATGATGCATGCCATGATGCGCATCGGCGATTCGCCGCTGATGCTGGTCGACGAGTTCCCGCAGTGGGGGTCGGTCGGACCCCGGACGCTGAAGGGTACGCCGGTCACCCTCCACCTCTATGTGGAGGACGTGGATGCGGTGGTGGCCCGGGCGCTGGATGCCGGTGCGACCACGCTGATGCCGGTGGAGGATATGTTCTGGGGCGACCGCTACGGGGTGATCGAGGACCCGTTCGGCCACCGCTGGTCGGTGGCCACCCACGTTCGCGACGCCACGCCGGAGGAGATCCGGGCTGCGGCACTGGAGACCTGTGGTGGTTGACGGGGACGGAACTTCGCTACCGCTCACCTGCGCGGTGAAACCCACCGGGGAGATGTCATGGCCTATCTGCTCCTGATCATGGAACCCCGCGGTCAGCGCGGCGAACGTTCGCCCGAAGAGGCACAGGCGGCCTATGCCGAAATGGTGCGCTTCGGCGAGGGTCTCAAGGCCAGGGGCGTACTGGCGGCCAGCGAGTCGTTGCGCTCGGACAAGGCGGGGGTGAGGGTTCAGGTGCGAGGGGGCAGGCGCTCACTGCTCGATGGCCCCTTCTCCGAATCGAAGGAGATGGTCGGTGGTTTTTTTCTCCTCACCTGCGACAACCTGGAGCAGGCGGTCGAGATCGCCGGCGAGTGCCCGGCCGCCGCCTGGGCCAGTGTGGAAGTGCGGGAGGTCGCCCCCTGTCACGCCGGCTGAACGCGACCAAGCCGGCTACCGGTTCAGACAGCGCCGGTCTATCGGTTCGATTGATGGCGACGCCATCGAGGAGGCCTTATGAGCTATGTGGACGGATTCGTGGTGCCGGTACCGAAGGCGCGGTTGGACGATTATCGGCGGATGGCCGCTGAGGCCGGTGCGGTCTGGCGCGAGTATGGCGCCATGGAGTTCGTCGAGTGCGTGGCCGACGATGTGCAGCCGGGCGAGCAGACCTCCTTTCCCCAAAGCGTCCGGCTGCAAGAGGGTGAGACGGTGGTCTTCTCATGGATCCGCTACGAGTCGCGCGAGGCGCGGGACCGGATCAACGAAGCGGTGATGAAGGACCCGCGTATCGGCGGCATGATGGATCCGCAGACAATGCCGTTCGACGCCATGCGCATGTTCTGGGGCGGCTTCCGGGTAATGGTGGAAACCTGAGATGCCGCAACAGGCGGGTGCCGCCATCGAGGCGGTCTGGCGTATCGAGTCGGCCCGGATCATCGCCCACCTGACGCGACTGGTGGGGGACCTGGCGCAGGCCGAGGAGCTGGCCCAGGATGCGCTGGTGGCGGCGCTGGAGCGCTGGCCGCAGGAGGGTATTCCGGAGAATCCCGGGGCCTGGTTGACGCTGACTGCCAAACGGCGTGCCATCGACCATCTGCGTCGCTCCAGGTTGAGCCAAGACAAGAGCGCCCTGTATGGCCTTGAACGGAAACTGATCGAAGATGGCAACGACCTGGATCCGGAGGCCCTCGACGACGAAATCGGCGACGATCTGTTGCGGCTCATCTTCATCGCCTGCCACCCGCTGCTCCCCACCGACGGGCGGGTCGCGCTCACCCTGCGCCTCATCGGCGGTCTCAGCAGCGGCGAGATTGCCCGCGCCTTCCTGGTGTCCGAGGCGACCCTGGCCCAGCGCATCGTACGCGCCAAGCGCACCCTGTCGGCCGCCCGCGTCCCCTTCGAGGTGCCGGCCGGAGCCGAACTCGCCGAACGCCTCTCCTCGGTACTGGAGGTCATCTACCTGATTTTCAACGAGGGCTACTCCGCCACCGCGGGGGACGACTGGACACGTCCCGATCTCTGCCGCGAGGCGCAACGGCTCGGCCGCATCCTGGCGGAACTGGCTCCGATGGAACCGGAGGTGCACGGCCTGGTGGCGTTGATGGAACTGCAGGCCTCGCGCCTGCATGCACGCTCCGATGCCGCCGGTGCTCCGGTACTGCTGCTCGATCAGGATCGGACGCGCTGGGACCGACTGCTGATCCGGCGGGGTCTGGCCGCCCTGGCGCGCGTCCAGCGTCTGGGTGGGGCCTTGGGCGGCTACTCCCTGCAGGCTGAGATCGCCGCCTGTCATGCCCGCGCAGGCAGTGCACAGGAGACCGACTGGGAACGCATCGCCGCGCTCTACGATGCCCTGGCGCAGCTGGAGCCCTCGCCGGTGGTGGAACTCAACCGGGCGGTGGCGGTCGCCATGGCCTTCGGATCCGAGGCGGGGCTGAAGATCGTCAACGCTCTGATCGGTGAACCGGCGCTGCAGCGATACCACCTGCTGCCGAGCGTACGCGGCGATCTGCTGTTCAGGCTGGGCCGTCTCGACGAGGCCCGGGTCGAGTTTCTGCGCGCCTCGGAGATGACCGCCAACGCCACCGAACGGGAACTGCTGTTGAGCCGTGCCGGCGCGTGCGGCGATGGGCGGGGGTGAAGAAGCCGGCCTGGCGCTCAAACCGTTCCAGTGCCCGCAGGCGGCGATGCTCGGCCAGGCCCGTTCACGTCCGCACAGGCTGATCTGCCGC
Organism: Sedimenticolaceae bacterium; assembly: GCA_050300835.1. GTDB lineage: Bacteria > Pseudomonadota > Gammaproteobacteria > Chromatiales > Chromatiaceae > Thiodiazotropha. The sequence continues at coordinate 11,774 of JBNKYJ010000023.1, read as the reverse complement.
GCTGAGCCTGCTTCCGATGGGTCAACATCCTCATTGGCCGGGGATGGCCCGCCAGAGGAAATTGTCATCGCTGAGCGCATCCGCGCTGCAAGTCTTGTAGGTGACGTTTCTGTCCACATTGGCATGCTGCAGGCAACGGTTTTCCGCACTCTGCAGCAGGCCGTTCTTCGGATCGTTCAGACTCGGCACGAAACGCCAGAGTTGGGATGGCTGCTTGCTGTCGCAACCCGCCAGATCACGTCCGCCCAGACACTCCCCCTTGCGCAGAAGAAGCTGGTAGCTGTCCTGCCAGAGAAAGCGCTGCTGGTGCTTCGGGTAGGGTTTTTGACATGCCGCGGTGGTGGCGATGGTCTTGTCTTTGTTGGGCGCTACCAGGCAGCGGTTGGTGGAGGTGGATTGGGTGATGAAGACGTAGCCCGTGTTTCGCGGCCAGGCGTAGGGGGTCACTTTGATCTCGGCTTTCGCCTGCTGCAGCAGTTGATCGAAGTTGACGGGACAGGCCGGATCGCGGCGGTAACCGTAGGTGTCGGCCAGGGCGCAGGCGTCGATCTTGCGCTGGTGGATCCGGTCGAGCAGGCGCTGGCTCAATTGAGTATCGGTCAGAAAGGCCTCCGCGGGGCTCTGGCCAGTGAAAAAGAGCGGCATCCTGGCCCAGTAGAGGTAGGGGTCGGGGAATGCCTGCAGACTGCTCAGCATGGCCTGATTGGTGGCGCAGCCGGCGTTGCGGTCGTTCGGGTTGGGGCTGCTCTGGCAGGTCTCGAGCAGGCTCAACAGCGCTTCCCGCTTGGCGCGTATCTCGTTACCCAGCGCTTCCAGCATGGCGAAGTCCACGCCGCGTCCCAACAGGGCCGACCGGTAGGCCTGCGGTTTGGCGGTCAGCAGCTGATTGATCGAGTCCAGGAGGGTCCCGTAGCGGGCATAGCGATTCAGGATCAGGGAGAACTCCGGGTCCTGAGTGTCGCTCTGCGGCCAGTCCTTGATGAGGCGGCTGGAGTAGGGGACGACCTTGTAGCTGATCATGTTGGCGCCCGCGTCCGCGCACTTCTGCAGGGCGCTGCCGCTGTTGACCACGCTGTTCCAGCGCTCGCCGGTGTCGCTGCCCCCGGTCTGTACCTGGTCGCAGATGCCATTGAGTTTGACGGACAGCGAGCTCTGCTTTTTCTCCGCATAGGCATCCACGGTGCCGCTGGCGCTGGTGCTGGCGCTCCAGCCTCCATAACTGCCGTTCATGGCGGTGCTGATGGTTTTCTTGTCTTGCTGGCTGACGTTGCTGAACTCCAGCATGCCGTAGAGCTCGATGCCTTCGTAGATGGAGACGATCAAGCCATCGCCACAGAGTCTGCGGAAGGCATCGGGATCGCTCTTGTCGTTGAGCGCGGTCCGTGCTTCCTGCGTCAGGTCGAAGAGGGATTCTCCCTGCTGCGGATCCAGGGTGCGGGGTGTGCGTGTGGCCTGGGCGTAGAGCAGAAAGTGCTGGCTCTGCTGCGTGTATTTCTGATCCGAGACGAAGCTGGCCTTGGCGCCGCCGCTGGCACTCAGAAAACCACCCTGCACCGAAGCGTCGATATTCATCGCGCGCATGGTCGACTGACTGTCGCTGACCTCCACCAGGCGCATCTGCGAATCGGCGTTGCCGCGGGAGACCTCCTGATAGCCGGCGATGCAGGGTGCGGAGGCGATGATACGGCCGGTCAGGGTGTCGAACCTTGCGCCGAGCCGCACGGCGTCGCCCGCGTCCAGTACCGGGATGTAGTGGACGTCGGGGTCCTGGGCGGCGAAGGCGTTGTCCGCCAGATGGTCCGAGAGCATGGGAGTTTGAAGTCTCGCCGTCGGGGGCGCTTCGCTGGAACAGCCAGCGAATATCAGGCACAGGGCCCAGAGTGATGAGCCAGTCCGCACACGAAATTCCATCGTCGTCTCCTGGTAGCCATGTCGAGGTCGGATTACAGCTACGGGTCCCTGTCGATCCTTGGTGACTCAGGCGAAGGCCCAAGCCCGAGTATAGGTGGAGATATGAGCCTGGTGAGCGGTTAAAGGCCTACATGTAAGCGGGTAATGAATGGATCTCTCGGTCGTGAATGAAGCATGCCCGGGTGCTATTTCGAGGGCGACGTACCGGTCCACGCATCGAGGTTCAGGCAGGGTGGGGCCCTGCCCCACCCGATGGTTAATGTAATCAATAGGCCGGCGCCTCTGCTTCGTAACGCATGCCCTTGCCGTCGCTCTGTTCACGAATGGCGTCGAACAGTTTGCGGTCCAGCGAGGCGCTGGCGTCGCCGTCCGCCTCGACCTTGTCGCGCAGGAAACGGGCGCGCTGCTCCGCCAGCTGATTGATCTCCTTTTGCAGCGCCGCCCGGTGTTCTGCGGTCCTGCCGATCAGGGCCTTCTGCTCCTGCGGCGACATGGCCTGCATGGGGGCGGGCAGGGCTTCCGGCTCGAGGCTGTCGAGATCGACCCGTCCGCTGCTGATGTCCTCCACCAGTTCGCCTTCGCCCAGCAGGTTGGAGGCGCCGCTCTCGGTAGCGTTGAAGGTGGCGCGCCGGGCACGCGAGGCCAGCGAGGCCTCTTCGTGCAGCTTCTTCGTTGCCGCCAGCTTTTTCTCCCGCTTGGCCTTCTCCTCGGCGCTGCCGTAGTAGAGCCGCGTGCCGTCGAGCTCCGCCGACAGCGTCGCCAGCCGTTCGTCGTAGGGGGTGGTGATAGCCACCGCGTCACCGTCCTGCCCTACCTGCGCATAGTGACCCGCGCCGGCCTGGGCGATCTGCTTCCAGATCCTGCCGGTGTTGAGGTCGCTGCCCGCGAGTATGGTGTTGACGACGATGCCCTTGGCTTGGGCCGCCTGCACCGTCTGCGGGTATCTCACCTCGTTCGGGTAGTCCATGTGGGGCGGTGCGTCACCGACCAGGAAGATCACCTTGTAGGCGTTCTGGTCACCACTCCAGGAGATCTGCTCCACCGCGTCGGACAGCGCCTGGTTGACGCTCTCCGGTCCGTCCCCGCCGCCCTCGGCGCGAAAGTCCATGAGGGTGGCGTAGACGGAGTCGAGATCGGAGGAGAGGTCCGTTACGCGGGTGATGTAGGCGTCGCCCCGGTCGCGATAGGCCACCAGTCCCATGCGGATCTCCGGCGCCGGCTGGGCCTGCGCCAGGGTGGTGGCGATGGACCAGATCTTCTCCTTGGCCGCCTGGATCAGTCCCCCCATGCTGCCGGTGGTGTCGAGGGCGAAGACCACATCGACCTTGGGGCGGGTGATGACTGAAGTGGTGCGATCCGGCCAGTGGGTGATCTCCTTAACCTGGGGCTCGGTCTGTGTCGTCATGTTTTTCATGCTGGGATAGGCGGCGATACCGCCGGCGGTGAAGGCGAACAGCGCCGCTGCGAGAATTTTCGATTTCATGATGGAGCTCCTGTCGGGTTAACGCCGGGTGGAAAGCCTGGTCACGGCCGCTTCCGCCGTTCGGTAGGCTTGCTGAAAAGGGTCCGCCTCGGCCGCTGATGCGGGGCTGCGGGACCTGCCGCGCCTGAGCTGGGCAGGGATGAGGACGAACAGCGCCTGGACCAGGAAAAAGCACCAGAAGCTGAGTCCCAGGCTACCGGTCTCCAGCCAGGCCCAGACCGCGGCGGCCAGGCCGAACAGCAGCAGGCCCAGGTCGGCGAAGGCGGCAATCAAGCCGGCATGGAAATAGAGGGAGCGCACCAGCCAGATCAGGCCCAGATGCGCCAGCAGGAAGAGTGGCAGACTCAACCCCAGCAGCCAGATGCCGAGGGCCGCCACCAGCCATAGGCTCAGTGTGGTGACACGTCCGACCCGTTCCTTGCTGCGTCTCAGCAGGTAGCTCACATAGAGCAGTCCGAGCAGGGCAACCAGCCCCCGCAGCACGAAGCCGCCGGCGAACAGGCCGGCCAATACGGTGAACAGAACACCGCCGCCGATGCTGGCCGCCAGCGCCACCCCCACGCCTTCGAAAAAGCCGGGCCGTTTCATGATTGGGCCCTCCGCTGCTGTTCGCGCAGAAAGGCGAGTTCGACGTCCTCGTCGCTGACACTGAACTGGCGGGCGAACTCCACATCGGTCCAGTCGGTTGTGCCTTCATCGGCCGGCTCCCGGGCGGCCAGCAGCGCTGCTTTCTGGCGCATACTCTCCAGGCGGGAGCGGTTGTCGTCGATGCGCCGCTTGAGTTCATCGGCCGCGGCCTGCAGCTCCTGCTGCCGGCGGCCGAGGAATTGGACGAAACGTTCCGCCTCAAGTTTGCGCTTGAGCAGGGCGCGGGCCAGTGCCTCGTTGCCGCTGTCGAAGCAGAGATCCATCTCCTCTTCGGTCTGCGCCAGGCGCTGGGTGAGGTCGTTGCGCCGGCTGGCGATCTGCTTCGACTCCAGCTCCAGCAGCTTCCTGCGCCGCTGGTCCCGGTCCATCTCCTCCTCCATCTCGCGAACCGCCTGCCTGAGCAGCAGCTCCGGCTCCTCCATGCGGTCCAGCACCGCATTCACATCGGCGCGAAACAGTCTCGATACGCGGGTAATCAGTGCCATGACGGCCTCCTGTCTTCGGTGTCATCAAAATTCGATTTCAGTCTATGCAGGCGGCCAAAGGGACAGTAGACAGGGTTTGGTAAAAGCTGACGGGCCCTGTTTACAAAACATTTACCTTTCTCCATGGGGGAGAGTTGGTATGCTCTCAACAGGCCGTCAGCGACGGCGGCGCTCCCAACCGACCGACGGGGCAGAGTGTGAATCGTCCAAGATCTGGGAGGCTGTTTGATCACGCTTTAGCAGATGCCAGAGAGACCGAGTATGGAAACGATGAAACCCAAACAGCGCCTCCTCGTCGTCGAGGACGAGACCGCAATCCGCAGCGGACTGATCGATGTCTTCGTCTACCACGGCTACGAGGTCGAGAGCGCGGCCGAGGGTCCCGAAGGTCTGCAGAAGGCACTCAGCGGACGCTTTGACCTGGTGCTGCTCGATGTGATGCTGCCGGGCATGGACGGCTTCGAGATCTGCAACCGCATCCGGGCCCAGGACCGCGACCAGCCCATCATCATGCTCACCGCCAAGACCAGCGACGACGACATCATCCAGGGCCTGTCGCTGGGTGCCGATGACTATGTGTCCAAGCCCTTCTCCGTGGCGCAACTGGTGCTGCGGGTGCAGGCGGTATTGCGCCGCGCGCGCGGTGGCGATACGGAGGTCGATCAGATCCGGCTGGGCGACGACCTCCTCATCGATACCTGCAACCTGGAGGCGCGCCAGGGTGACTCGAGCTGCCGGTTCACCCGCCGCGAGATGGAGATCCTGCGCTACCTGCATGCCCATCGCGAACGCCCGGTGCCGCGCGAGGAGCTGCTGCACAAGGTATGGGGCTATGCGAAGAATCTCGGGCTGGAGACGCGTACCGTCGATATCCACATCGCCAAACTGCGGCGCAAGATCGAGCCCCAGTCGGGCGAGCCGCGCTACCTGGTCACCGTGCGCGGCGCGGGTTACCGGTTGTTGAGCGACTAGGCCAAGCTGATGCGCCGTACTTTCGCTGGCCTGACTCCGAAGCGACTGCGCCTTGCGCTGGCGCTGTTTTTTCTCGCCCTCGCGCTGCCCACGGGGGTGCTCGTCTATCAGGCCTACAGTCAACTCAAGTGGGAGGCGTTTCATCAGCATCGTTTGATGGCCGAGGAGTTGGCCAACCGCACCCGAGCCCAGGCGACGGAACTGATCGCGCAGGAGGAGGCGCGCCGTTTCGCCGACTACGCCTTTCTGGTGGTCGCCGGCGATCCGGCCACCAACTACGTGGAGCGCTCGCCGCTCTCCAGTTATCCGCCGGCCAGCGAGTTGCCCGGCCTCCTGGGTTACTTCCAGGTGGATGCGGCGGGCGCTTTCAGTACGCCATTGCTGCCCGCGCCGGGCACCGAAGCCGCGACCTTTGGCGTCAGCGCGGACGAATTGGCGCAACGCCGGCGGCTGGCGCAGCGGATTCAATCGATCCTGAGCCGCAATCGCCTGGTGCGGGCGGCCGAAACCGACACGGTGACCACCGCCGGACGCTCGATGGTGCAAGCTGCCAAACCCAAGCCGGCACCACGCGATGAGGACTCTTCCCTGTTCAGCTCGGTTGCCCCCGCGGCTCCGCAACCGCTGGAGGAGGCGGCAACCCAGACCGCGGGGCAGGCCGTTTTCGATCAGCTCAACCAGGCGCCTGTGGTGCAGAAAGAAGCCAAGAGGTCGAAGGCAACCACCGCCCTGGGACGGGTCGAGGACCTGAAGCTGGAACAGCGCTACGTCCCCGAGCGCGCACAGGAGAAGGCTGCCGGCGACAGCCTGCGTCAGAGTGCGGAGCCGGCCACTCGGCGTATGCGCAAAGAGCTCACCAGCCTGCCCGAAGCCGAGATGGCGGACCGCACCGAATCACCGCGCGAATCGGCCGCCAGCGCGCAGGCGGGATTGGAGAATCTGCGTATCCGCACCTTCGAAAGCGAGATCGATCCCTTTGAGTTCAGCCGTCTGGAGAGTGGTCATTTCGTTCTCTACCGCAAGGTCTGGCGCGATGGTCAACGCACCATCCAGGGTCTGCTCATCGATCAGCAGAAGTTCCTCGATGGCCTGGTGGAGCGCGCCTTCCGCGCCACCGCGCTGTCGCGCATGAGCGATCTCATCGTCGCCTTCCAGGGCGATGTCATCAATGTCTTCAGTGGCCAAGTCGAGCGGGAATACCTTGCCGACAGCAACGCGCTGCGTGGTGAACTGCTCTACCAGACCCCCCTGCACGCCCCGCTGGACGGATTGGAACTCATCTTCAGCATCAACCGTCTGCCCGCCGGACCCGGCGGCAGGCTCGTCACCTGGGTCGCCCTGGTGCTGGCGGTGGTGTTGTGCGGCGGTTTCCTGCTCCTCTACCGGTTGGGTCTGGTGCAGATCAGGCTGGCGCGCCAGCAGCAGGATTTCGTCTCCGCCGTGAGCCATGAGCTGAAGACCCCGCTCACCTCCATCCGCATGTACGGCGAGATGCTGCGCGAGGGCTGGGCGCCGGAGGAGAAGCGGCGCGAGTACTACGAGTTCATCCACGACGAGAGCGAGCGGTTGACGCGGCTGATCAACAACGTGCTGCAGCTGGCGCGCATGACGCGCAACGGCCTGCAGCTGAGTCCCAGGCCCTGCACGGTGAGCGAGCTGATGGATACCCTGAACTCCAAGATCGCCTCCCAGGTGGAGCGGTCTGGTTTCGAGCTGAGCCTCTCCTGCGCCGACGAGGCGGAAGCGGCGACACTCGATGTGGACCTGGACGCCTTTACCCAGATCTTCATCAATCTGGTGGACAACGCCATCAAGTTTTCCGCCAAGGCGTCCCGGCGCGCCATCGATATCGGCTGCATCGGCCGGCGAGACGGCGAAGTCGTGTTCAGCGTCAGGGACTACGGGCCGGGTATACCCCGGGACCAGATGCGCAAGATCTTCACCCTCTTTTACCGCTCCGAAAACGAACTGACCCGAGAAACCGTGGGCACGGGGATCGGTCTGGCGTTGGTCAATCAGCTGGCGGGCGCCATGAACGGAAAGGTGGATGTGGTGAATGTGGAGCCGGGGGCGGAGTTTCGGGTCAGTTTCTCCTCGCGCCCGCCCGCCTGAAAACCATCGAAAAACCGACACGCCATATCAAACCTTTGCGGAGTGGAAAGATGAGCTTTCAACGAGTAAGCGACGTCCTTTTGGCGACTGTCGTATGCATGCTCTCATGTGTCTTTTTGCCGCTGTCCGCCGCCGAGCAGGCGGCCCGGGAGGTCGCCAATGGAACGCTCATGGCGCCCGATGTCCCCCTGGATTCCACGGTGCCGGTGAAACACTGCACCGTCGTGGATTCCAACGGGCCGCTCGAGGGAGGCGAGATCACGACATACGGCTGTAGTGAGGACGAGGTCTGTATCTGTGAGTACCATGCCGGCTACTCCTGTGGCGGTAGCTGTCGGCCTTTGAGCAAGCATCGGGAATAGTCCGAGAGACCGAGGAGCGGGTCGATTGGGGGGCCGGGTTTCTGGCTGAACCGGGTGTCCGGGAAAGGCTGTCGCGAGATGGATGGAGAGGGTGGTGTTGTGCGTTTGCGTGGGTCCGCGGGAGGATATTGGTTCTTAATACGGGATGAAACTGGGATCAAGTGCCTGAATTCGAAGGGGTGTTGTTGACACATTTATATCAATCTCGTTGAGATGAGGTGGCAACCCCAAAATATGCCAGGGAATTCAGATGCGCATAGTTCTCTTTTGTCTGATGGTGTTTTCAGCGGCCCTCCTTTCTGCTTGCGGTGGCGCCAGCTCACAAGACACCACTACAGCCGATCCGACCAATCCGACTAACCCAACCGATCCGACTAATCCGGCTGATCCGGGTACTGGGAATGCGGCATCCTGCGATGCGGGAGACATACAGACGGACAGCTGTACCAGTGAGGGGCTGAGCGGCACGCATAGCCGGAGCTGCGGCTCCGCCGGCGTATGGGGAGCCTGGAACGCCTGCGCGACAGACCCGCTGCTTCCGCCGATAGCGGGCAACGTCTACTACGTCTCCGCCAGCGGCTCGAACATTGCGGACGATGCCCTCCACGGGACGGATACGGCGCCCTGGCGGAGTATCCAGTACGCCGTCAGCCAGCTGCAGCCCAGCGACACCTTGATCGTGCGGCGTGGCTACTACTTTGGGCAGGTGAACGTCAATGCCAGCGGCACTCCCGGTGAGCGGATCACCATCCGTTCCGAAAACCCGCACGCCGCCAAGCTCAACGGCGGCATCACGATCAATGGCAGCCATGTCACGCTGTACGGACTCGATATCGAGCAGCCGGCTTCGGGCAGCGGTGTAGCCATCAATGCCTCCCAGGGTGTCGAGATACTCGCCAATCGAATACACGACTGCCCGATGTACGGCATCGATGTGGCCTCGTCCTCAGCCGCCGATTACACCATCGCCGGTAATACGCTCAGTTACAACGGGCAGGCCGGCATGGTCATTCGAGGCGATCGGGGCAGGGTGGAGAACAATGACATCCTGGAGGTGGTGGCGTTTCATCCCAAGCTCTCCAGTGTCAACGTCGCCAATGGAGACGATGCAGACGGCATGATCATCGTGGGCAGCAACCATCGGATCAGCCACAACACCATCGCCAACTACAGCGATCCCCTGGATTCGAACAACTACTACCTGCCCGATCCGATCCACAACGCCCACGCGGACTGTTTCGACCTGCGTGAGGTCAGCGGGCTGGTCATCGAGGGAAATCATTGCTGGAGCAGCTTTCATGTCAGCAAAGGCGTCATCTTCAACGGCAGCGGCGGTGCTGCGCGGGAGAATATCGCGATCAGGAACAATCTGCTCGAATACCGCGATGTGGGCATCAGTGCCCGCTCGGGCAGCTTCGAAATCCGCAATGCGGCTGTCTACAACAACCTGCTCAAGGCGAAGATCGATGATGTCATCGAATCCTATTTGAACCCGGGAACACTCGCGCACATACCGGGGGATTGCATCGTCATGTCGGACGTGACCAATTACACCGTGTTCAACAATATTACGGTCGATTGCGACAACCACACGGCGCAGAACATCACAGGCAATCCCATAAGGATCAGCGGCGGAACCGGTGTGGCCGACTACAACTTCTCCTGGAACTCGGATGGAGCCGCTTTCAGTGGGGCGGATCCCGGTGCCCACGGAAGTCTGACACTCGATCCCGCCTTCGTCAGTTTCATTACCGATGTTCACGGCGAGAACGACTACCAGCTGCAGGTATCTTCCCCCCTGATCGGCAAGGGTGTCGCGGGCCTGAGTGATCTGGACGGCACGTTCATCGAGGTGGTCGACGATATCGATGGCCTTGCCCGCCCGCAGGGTCCCGCCTATGAACCCGGGCCCTATGAGTACACGGCCGGTAGCGCAGCCGATGTCCCCATTCTGATCTCCACCCATGTGGATGCCCCGGTGCTCGAATTGACGCCGACCAGCTGTGCCGCTCCGGCCAGCCCGGTGGATGTCGAGGTGGCGCGCTGGCGAGGTAATAAACAAGGGGCGATGATCATACGCTTCGACGACAGTACGCTGGGACATGCCCTGTGCGGCCTCAAGGCCTTTGGCGATCGCGGGCTGACCGGGACCTGGTACGTCAATCCGGGTCGGGACGGTTTCAACGCTTCGGTCGAGCACCCGGTGAGCGGCGAGACCATCGTGCTGGCGGACCGCTGGCGGGCGGCGCCAGAGTTGGGGCAGGAGCTGGCCAATCACACCATGAACCACACCTATGAAACCAGTCCCGCCCTGTGGCGATCGGAGGTCGAAGAGGCGTCGAACGTGATCTGGGAGATCCGCCATGGCCTGCCCCTGAAAAAGAAGGCCTCACTCATCGCATTCAACAACAGCAGCAGCGTGGCCTGGCCCTGGCCGCCCAAGGATGAGGTGGCCATCTTGAGCGATCTCAGCAATGTGGAGCGCCAGACCTACCTGGGGCCGACCTATCAGGCGCTGCCCAATCCCGCCTTTTCAGTTCCCGCGGGGTCGACAGCGGACGCCATGTACTGCGGCCATCCGAGTTTGAGCCTGAACGGCGCCGGAGAGTGTGTAACCGGAACTGGCGAGGTCGTGACCGCCGGCGTCAATGGTGCGATCGACAACGGCGTCGTCTACCAGGCCTGTTTTCACGGCATTCTCAGCACCGATTCGGACAACTGTGCGGACTATACCAACACAGGCTCCACGGACGGTGGCAATGCCGGCGTGCAGTTTGCCGAACTGGAAACCTTTCTGGATCGGGTCGCCGGCGTGACAGACCGGGTGTGGGTGGCGGGTGCCATCGAGCTCTACAAGTACACCCAGGAGGCGCAGCGCTCGAACTTGCGGCTGCACCAGGCCTGCTCCGATCGGATCTATTTCGATCTGACCTCGACTCTCGGTCCGCTCTATGACGAGCCGCTGACGCTCATCGTCACCGTTCCAGGCGACTGGTCATCCTGCACGGCGATGCAGGGACAACAGCCACTGGTATGCGCGATCGGCGGTGACGGCAAGGTGCTGCTCGATGTGATTCCAAATCAGGGCCGGATAGCGCTGCTGAAGCAGTAGCTTGATCCGGTCCTGAATGCATGGGTTCATCGGGGTGCAAGCTAACCGGTTTTTCCCTAAAGGTGGTGAATGACTACTTATTCCATCCCACTTAGGTGAAAAGCTTGCATAGCTGAGATGAGTCGAAATTGTTATGGGCTCACACCCTGATATAACTGTAAGCACATTTGCCAGTGTTGATTCCTGTGAGGGAAATTAGTATGAGTCTACATCATTCTCTGATCTACCTGGTTATTCTTATTATGTTGGCTGCCTGTGGTGGCAGTGACAGCGGAGACACAGTCGGTGGTGGCGACACTGGCGTTGGCGATACTGGCGGTGGTGGTACTGGCGGTGGTGGTACTGGCGGTGGTGGTACTAGTCCCAGCATCCCGAGTGGATCAGGTGGCATTACGCCAACGGGAAACGAATTGACTCTATATGTTGCGCCCGATGGGAAGGATTCAAATCCGGGCTCTCTGGCGCAACCCTTTGCTTCCCTGGAGCGAGCAAAGCAGGAAATACGCGACCTGAGAACTTCCTCGTCTATCCCGGATGATGGCGTGATTGTTTATCTGCGTGGGGGTGAATACCAAATCAGCACGACATTTCAACTTACCGGAGCTGACTCGGGTACCGCCTTAAAGCCGGTTACATTTATGGCCTACAACGACGAGACGGTGCGTTTACAAGGTGGCGTAAAGCTGGCC